>CAYNUG010000093.1:0-8837 GCA_964400545.1 uncultured Clostridia bacterium
CCACCTGCTATGATCAGAAATGAGATCGTAATATTAAATCCTGTATCAGACCTGAATGATTCAAATCCATTATAAAAAATTGAGAAACCCGCATTACAGAAAGCCGATACAGAATGGAACAAAGATGCGAAGAGTCTCTCCTTCATCTGTAAATCAGAAAATTGAAAAAATAGAAGGATGAAACCTGTAAGTTCAAATCCAATTGTGAAAAGAACTATCTTTTTTAAAAGATCTTTGACATTTTTGTATGTATTCTGAGTAAAATCATTTTCAAGTATAAGTTTATTTGTTATTGACATGGATTTTCCGAGGATGAGTATTGTCAAAGTGGAAAAGGTCATAAATCCGAGTCCCCCAAGCTGAATAAGGATCAGTATTATCATCTGCCCGATATAAGTAAAATGTTCGCCTGTATTTACAACTGTCAATCCGGTTACGGTAACTGCAGAAACTGAAGTGAAAAGTGCATCGCCAGGTGCAAGATACCCTGTATGAGTAGAGAATGGCATCATAAGCAGAAAAGTCCCGATCGCGATTAATATCAGAAAGGTTGAGATAATGGAAAAAGAGATAGATCTTTTCATTTTATGAATCCTGATCTTTTTAACGGCCAGTAGCGAAAAATGGGTTTTCCGACGATCATGTCCTTATGAAAGGGTCCTAATTCTCTCGAGTCTGAGCTGTTTTCACGATTATCTCCCATCAGGAAGTAATTATCATTAGGAATGAATTTCAATTTCATATTGATAGATCTGAAGATCACATCCCCTTTGTTGATAAGAAAAGGTTCATCTAAAGGTGAATTGTCGATCATGACGTTCCCATTCCTGATCTCGATATATTCACCCGGGAGACCTATGACTCTTTTCAATATTCTTTTCCTCTCTGATCTTTTAAGCTTTGCAACAACAATATCAAAGCGTTTTATTTTCCCAGAAATAAAAGGTTTTGATATAAGTATTTTCTCACCGTTTTTTACTACGGGTAACATAGAAACCCCCGTTACTTTATACGGTGTGAAAAAAAATACAAACAACACTAAAGATGAAATAGCAGCAATCGAAATACTAATAGCAATATACTTAAATGAACTGCTTTTTACACTAAATTTCATTTAATGCATTTTATTCCATTACTCTACTCATGTCAATAATTCTGTTGTTTACTATCTCGTGTGCATAATATATAATTAAAAATGGATTCACAATTCTTCAGACCTAAAAAGATAAATATTTCAGAAAATCTTATATTGGTTCCATATTTCCCAAACAGAGAATGTCTGAAAACGATCGAGTCGGGGTCAGTTAAGAAACGAAGCATATTTAGGAGCGTTTTATATAGTTATTCGAATTATGACATACTATATGGATTCCTCGGATATTCAAATCTTCTTACGATCCTGGAATTTATTTCTGATGTCAGAAATAAGAATATTTTTTTCTTAGGTACAGCGGGAAGTTTGGATCCTGGTGTAATAGAACCGAAGATCCTGAATGTGACAAAAATATATCCGGGTTCGATTTTTAGATATTTTTCAAGTATTGAATTTTATAATTTATATAGATATGAAGGAAATGAAGTTGAAAGTGTGGTCGGGATCAGTGAAGATCTTATTCAGAGAGAAAATCCTGTATGGTATAAAAATGTAATGAAGACAAATGTAAAAATTGTGGAAATGGAATTGTTTCCTCTCAGGTGGTATATTGGGAAAGAAATTACGGCACTTGTTGTTGTTTCGGATCAAATTTCAATTTCAGGTATTAAAAATTTGGATAGGAAGAGAATTGCTGAAGAATCTGCCCGGGGATTTAAACTTATAATGGAGAAGATAAATGAAACATAAAGCGATCCTAACAAAAAAATTTGGAAATGAAGAAATTGATATCCTGAAAAATGAATATGATCTTGTTATAGTAGAAGATGAAGAAATGGCACTTGAGGAAGTGATAAAAAAACATAGAGATGCGGAAATATTGATCCCCTTTCTGTCGGATAAAATTGACAAGAGAATAATTGATTCACTGGAAAGATTAAAGATCATTTCAAACTATGCAGTAGGCTATAACAACATAGATTATGAGTATGCAGGTGAATCGGGGATTTATGTTACAAATACTCCTGACATTCTGACCGATGCAACTGCCGACCTGACCATGGCGCTTATTCTTGCCGTTTCAAGGAGGATCGTTGAATCGGACAAATTTATAAGAAGTGGCAAATTTTCAGGTTGGGGAGCTGATCTGTTCCTGGGAAAAGAATTAAGAGGAGCAACTCTTGGTATTATCGGGTTGGGTAAGATCGGCCTGGAAACTGCAAAAAGGGGGATGGGTTTCGGGATGAATGTTATATATTATTCAAGAACAAGAAAAGTTGGATCTGAAGATAAATACAATATAAAATATAAAAAACTTAATGATCTTATAAAAGAATCAGATGTCATTTCGCTGCATATCCCATTTACACCTGATGTTCATCATATGTTTAATAAAAACACGTTCCTTGCCATGAAGAAAAATTCAATATTCATAAATGCAGCCAGAGGTGCGATTATGGATGAGAATGCTCTTGTTGAAGTTCTTGAGAGCGGTCATCTTTTTGGAGCCGGACTGGATGTTTTTGAGTTTGAGCCTGATGTGAATGATAAGCTTAAAACCCTGGATAATGTTGTGATGACCCCACATACCGGGAGTGCTACTTTCAGGGCGAGAGCCGGGATGGGTAAAATTGTAATAAAGAATATAGGAATGGCGGTTAACGGTGATATTCCGGTGAACTTAATTCCTGAGCTTGCGTATATGATAAAATAAAGTGTATTTTTAACGAAAAGGAGGTAGTATGAAATCAAAAAGAGTTTTATTAATATTCTCAGTTATTTTCATCCTGTTTTCAGGACTTGTCCGGAGCAATTATATTCAACATAAAATAGAAGCGAAAATTCTACCGAACCAGCATAAAATAACCGTTATTGATACTGTTTTATTACCGGAAGGGACAGATCATGGCAGGGTTCATTTTTTACTTCATGGTGATTTGCAAATACTGTCAGTATCAGAAAATATCAGTGTCAGGGAAATTAAAGGTAATATAAATACGAAATTCTTTGGAATAAATACTGCTGAATTCAAAGTAAGTGAAAAGATCCCCGTCAAACATTATGAAGTCATTTTTAAAGGGGATAAGAAGAACATATCTGTTATCAGATTGGAATACTCAGGAAAAATTTATCATAAGCTTGAACAAATAGGTGCAGAATATTCCCGTGGCTTCAGTGAAACTCCGGGTATCATCTCAAAAGATGGGGTTTATCTGTCCGGATCTTCTTTCTGGGTCCCGTGGTTTAATGAAAATCTTGTGACATTTGATCTGAAAGTAATATCACCAAAAGGATGGAGATCGGTTTCTCAGGGAAAATTGATGGTAGATGATGATAAAAAAGATCTCCATATTTCCAGATGGGATTCTCCTGAGCCAATGGATGAGATCTATCTTATTTCTGCTTTATTTCATAAATATGCTGTTAAAACGGAAAATGTGAATATATTTGCTTATTTGAAAAGCAAGGATGATAGTCTGGCAGCAAAATATCTGAATACTACAGGACAGTACATGGAAATGTATACCAAACTAATCGGACCTTATCCATATTCAAAATTTGCATTGATCGAAAACTTTTGGGAGACGGGATATGGGATGCCTTCTTTCACTCTTTTAGGTCCCAAGATTATTAGATTTCCTTTTATATTACATTCTTCCTATCCACATGAGCTGTTGCATAACTGGTGGGGAAATAGTGTTTTTGTTAATTATAAAAAGGGGAATTGGTGTGAAGGTATTACGGTTTTCATGGCAGACCATCTTATAAAGGAACAGAGGGGAAAGGGTTCTGAATACAGAAGAAGTACTCTTCAGGGTTATACGGATTATGTAAATGATGAGAACGAATTCCCGGTCTCAGAATTTAAAGCACGATACAATGCCTCTTCTTCGGCGATCGGTTATGGAAAAGTAATGATGATGTTAAATATGCTTCGACAATCGATGGGGGATAAGGTCTTCATGAGCTCGATTCGGGATTTTTATGAGAACAACAAATTTAAAAAGGCTGAATTTAAAGATATCCGTCATTCATTTGAAAAAGTTTCAGGAAAAGATCTGAGCAGATTCTTTCATCAGTGGGTTGACTTAAAAGGTGCTCCTCAATTAAAGATCTCAGATGGCAAGATATATGATCATAATGGGAAGTTCAGGCTTGTATTTGAGTTGGTTCAACTTCAGAAGGGAGTTACGTACAAACTGAATATACCGGTTGCAATTTATCTTGAAGGAAATAAAAAAGTAAAACAACTCTCTCTGGAGATGGATAAGAAAAATCAGTCTTATGAATATATTTTTGACAAAAAACCTTTCAGGATCGAAGTGGATCCGGAGTTTGATGTTTTCAGAAGACTTTCCGATGAAGAGATTCCCCCTTCATTATCAAAAATTTTCGGATCAAAAAATATTCTAATAGTGATATCACAAGATTGTGATGAGGAACATAAAAAAGCATACAGAAAACTAGCGGATCAATGGGCAACTCAAAGTTTAGATTCGATTCAAATCGTATTTGATGATGAATTGGAAAAATTGCCTACGGACAAATCTGTATGGTTGTTTGGATGGAATAATAAGTTCAAACATATGGTTACGAAGCAGATTCTTCAATATGGATGTACAGTGAAAAATGGCAGTATTATTATTGGCGATAAAGAAGTTAAACAAAGCAAGAACAGTATAATACTGGCTGCCAAGAATCCCGGGAATATTTCGAAAGTATTGGTATTGTTGAGCAGTGATAATAACAAAGCACTTGAAGGTCTTGCAAGGAAATTACCGCATTACGGGAAGTACAGTTTCCTCTCTTTTAGCGGTGAGGAGCCTAACGTAAATCTTAAAGGTCAGTGGGAATCGGTTCATTCACCTCTTATTAAAGTTTTTAAGGAAATATCAAAAAAAGGTTACAAATTAAGGAAGAGAAAGGCCCTTGCAAAGTTGAAACCTCTATTCTCTGGAAAAGCAATGGTAGATGATATAAGGTTTCTTTCGGATCCCGAAAGGACCGGGCGTGGGATCGGTACTCCCGGGCTCAATATCGCAGCAGATTATATCAAAACAAAATTTAAAAAATACGGTTTGATCCCAGGTGGAGATAAAGGCGGATATTTTCAGGAGTGGGAAAAGATCACAGGACCAAAAAATGAAAATATCAGATTAAAGAATATCGTAGGATACATTCAGGGAAAGAAAAAAGAGTTTGATGGTGAGGCAGTAGTTGTTTGCGCTCATTATGATCATCTGGGTTATGGATGGCCGGATGTAAGGAAAGGGAATGAAGGTAAAATTCATCCAGGAGCAGATGACAATGCAAGTGGGATCTCCGTGCTGCTGGAATTAGCTAAAAATCTCGGAAGAACATTTTCCCCTGACAGGAGTATTCTCTTTATCGCATTTACAGGGGAAGAAAGTGGTCTTGTAGGATCGGATTATTTTGTTAAGAATTATAAAAAGTTTCAGACCAATAAAATAATAGGTGCTGTCAATCTGGATACCGTTGGGAGGTTATTCGGGAAAAAACCGATGATAATAGGATCTTCATCCTCTAAAGAATGGAAGTTTATATTTATGGGGATAGGATATACAACTGGAATAGAATGTGATCTTATCAGTCAGGAACTTGATGCGAGTGATCAGATAAGTTTTATCAGGAACGGGATACCGGCTATACAGATATTCTCAGGGCCACATCTGGATTATCATAAACCTTCTGATACTGTAGATAAAATTGATCAGGAAGGTCTTGTGAAAATCGCGAAGATTGGACAAGAAGTACTTGTTTATTTATCTGATCGAAAAGAACCTTTGACTTTTACCGGAAAGATCCCGGCTGCCGGTCCGAAACATGTTGAAGGAAAGAAAAAAGAGAGAGCGAGCATTGGCATAATGCCTGATTTCACATATTCTTCCGGTGGGGTTAAGGTTGGAATGGCGATTCCATCAGCAGATGGGAAAGATCATATACTTATTAAAGGTGATATCGTGACAGCGATCGGAGGAGTGAAAATTTCTGATCTAAGGGCTTATACTACTGAACTTAAAAAATATGTACCGGGTGAGAAGGTGGAAATAACATTTTCCAGAAATGGAAAAGTGAAAAAGGAAATAATAAAAATGAGGGTCAGATAATTATCTTCTGATAAGTTTTCCAAGGAGTGGTGTTTTGATAGAGATAGAATTGTAAGGACATATCTCCTGACAGCAATAACATCTTATACAGGTTTTATAGTCATGGACCGGGAAAGCGAAATCTCCTTTGTCTATCCAGTTAACAGATTTAGGGTCCGTAGGGCATTGGATGACACACTTTCCGCAGTTCATGCAGGTATTGTAGTCTATTACTGGCTTTGGTGAGATCAAATTTTTAAGAAAAGTCGGGAAACTTTTTTCTGATATGAACCGTTCGAAGGGTTTTCTGATAACGTTAAAGTTGGTATTTATGAGTTCATCTATCGGATCTCCGACAATATCAATTTCATCATCAGAATAGATCATTTTATCATTATCAAATGGGGAATGCATAGTAGGAACATATTCAGGATCAAGATTGATAAGTCTGCAGAATATCATGTCAAGAGCGACCGGGTCCGTAGAGAATAAAAGTGTGTTCATCATTATACTATTCCCACTACGGGGACCATTACCTTCCATTGCAGAAATGCCATCCATGATGTATAGTCTGGGATTAATAAAATTATTTATATCATGAAGAACTTTGGAAAAATCTATAATATCAGGCATCTTGACATGAAATTCACCTTTCAGTAATCCGGGGACACATCCGAATTGATTTTTAACAGCTCCTGTTATCCTTGTAAATCCATGTGTTTTCATTTTGCTGACGCTAATTACCGCATCTGATGATACAACTCCTTTTGCTATCGGGATATTCTTTAAAATAACCCCTTCTGGAAAAGGAATATTCTCAATATCTTTAAAATTTTCGGGGGCAACTCCTCTATTTTCAAAAACATGCTTGATCCCGGATTTCTCCGAGGCCCTGTTCATACTTCCGAATCCGGGCGAATCCCCATAGGAAATAGAGAAATTTGATTTTAAAAGAATATCGGCCAATCCTGCTAATACAACAGGATGGGTCGTTACACTTTTATCAGGGTGGTCTCCTATCAGAATATTTGGCTTGATCAGAATTTTTTCATCCGGATCGAACAACCCTGAGATCCCTCCGAAATGATCTATACCTCTTAATAAAGAATTCAGTACGTTATTATAATCGTATGAATTGCACTTGATAACAGCTACTTTTGGCACTTAGAATTGTTCTGACGAGACCTCAGAGTCCTCACTCTCATTTCCATTATTATCCACTGAAGTTATGTAATAACTGAAGTTCTTTCCTTTTTTGACTGTTTTGTCAATAAACTGATTACTCTTTATTTTTGAGTTCAATAAAATAAAATCTGTTTCTCCTTCCTTTTTTCTATAGATCTTGTAGTGAGAGAAATCTTTGTCCTTTGATTCTCTCCATGAAAGCATAAGACCTTCAGAACTCTTGAAAATTAATACATTAGCAGGAACTTCAGGAGGAAAGATATCTTTGATATTGATTGAAACCATATTTGATCTTTCACTTATATTCATATCCGTTGAAATAACAGAAACATAATAATTGTATTGACCGGAATAACCGGTGTCTGAATCATTGAAATATTTTTTCAATACAATTTCCTTGTTGATCTTTTTAAAGGAGGAATTGTCCTCATCGTTCTTCTTTATCTTTCTGAATATGTTAAATCCGGAAATCACAGGTTTTTTATGTTTTTTGTTCTGTAGAGATATTGTCCATTTAAGTTTAATAACCTTTTTTTCGTTTGTGATGGAAAGATCTCTGATCGGGGGAATCGGTAACATTATTTTTATTTCCCTGATATCTGAAATTTTCGATGATGTTCTATTGTATTTGTAATAAATTGCAGTGAATATCTTCTTGTTCAATAGTTTGCCTGAAATTCCAGGAAAAAGAAATGAATATCCGTCAACATTGTGATGTACTTGTTCAATAGAGGTCTTTTTTAACAAATGTCCCCGTTTTATGAAAATATCAGAAGAAATAGATCTTTTTGTTTTATCAGAGTAGGGGGATCTTTCCGAATAGTAAAAGAACACTTTTTTTATCCGGGAAATATCCAGATGTGTTTTTCCATCTTTTAAGAATTCAGGAAATTTCCAGGAAAACCTGAGATTTTTCCCAACCTGAACAACTTTAAAATTGCCAGGTTTTGACGGGACTAAAATGGGGTCCAGTTTGAGAGGACCTTTCTTTCCACAACTATTAAAAAATAGAAATGATGATATTAATGATATCAATAATATTTCTGATCTGATCAATGTTTTCATTTTATTCCTCAAATAATCGTTAAAGGATATACCTACTGAGATCTGTATCTTCTGCAATATCCTTAACTTTTTCCCTTACGTAATTTTTATCGATCTTCACTTTTCCTAAATTCACATCAGAAGCATCGAATGAGATATCCTCCATCATTTTTTCCATGATTGTATGTAGGCGCCTTGCTCCTATATTTTCTGCAGTAGAATTAAGGTCTTCAGCGATTTGAGCAATTTCCTGAATCGAGTCGCGAGTGAATTCGATCTCAATACCTTCAGTACCGATAAGGGAGATATACTGTTTAGTAAGAGCATTTTTCGGTTCAGTTAAAATTCTGATGAAATCATCTTTTGAAAGTGAATCAAGTTCCACTCTGATAGGGAATCTACCTTGA
>CAYNUG010000094.1:0-8642 GCA_964400545.1 uncultured Clostridia bacterium
TATGAATTCCTGATAAAGTTTTATGAGGGAATTGTTCTGCAATAAGTGAGATTGTAGAGTTTGCGAAATGTTCCGGTGTAACGTGCTTGACAGTATGACACAGTTCTCAGCCCACAGCTTTCAGCATTCAGAATACCGGTAGGGGTAGGCCTTGTGTCTACCCGGTTCAGGAGACAGGAATTAGTAAATGACAATAAATCAGATCTTCCTAAGTATGCAATTAACAATAAAGGAAGAAGATAAAAAAAGCTTTATTAAAATATTTTCCTGAAAATGATCTTCAGGCAGGTTTTAAAGATCAATAGTCAATAATTCTTGACTTTATCCTGAGTTAAATGTAAAAATATCTTTCGAGGTATCAATGGATGATTTAAGAATCGGTTCAATAGAAAGAAAGGAAAAAATATCAATTAAAGTTAACGGAAAATCTGTGGATGCTTATATAGGAGAGACTTTGCTTGCGGCTTTGATTGCATCGGGTTACAAACAATTAAGAAGAAGTCCTGTGCTTAATGAAAGAAGAGGCGGATTATGCGGAATGGGTGTCTGTTTCGAATGTCTTGTAACAGTAGATGGAGAAAAAAATGTAAGGGCATGTATGACTGATGTGAGGCAAGGTATGGAGATTGGAATTGAAGAATAAAAAATACAATATTGTAATAATCGGAAGTGGATTCTCTGGTATAGCGGCTGTAAACTATCTTGCAGGCAAGGGATTGTCAATTTTGATAGTAGATGAGAATTTTCATTTAGGGGGACAACTATTGCGGAAGATCCCTGAAAAACTTGGAAAAAACAAGAATTATAGTCCTGATTACATTAAGAAGATAGGGAATAGATTTCTGAAAAACCTTGAAAGTCACGATATTGAAATATCGAATCATTCATCAGTTATCGGGATTTATGATAACAATGAGCTTCTTATTGAAATTGATAACAAAAAAGTTGAATCTGTTAGGTTTGAAACTGTCATATTTGCAACCGGGGCAAGAGAAAGGTTTCTTCCCTTTAAAGGATGGACATTACCGGGAGTATATTCGGCAGGAATGTCACAGGTCTTAATGAAAAGTTCCGGAGTGCTCCCTGCATCTGAAATTGTTGTAGGCGGTTCAGGGCTTTTCCTTTTTTCAGCTGCATATGAATTTTTAAAGAATGGAGCGAAAGTGCTGTCTGTAATTGAATCTACCGGTATTTCAGGGAAAATGAAAATGCTTCCTACTCTTTTACATAATTTTTCTAAGATAACTGAAGGTGCAAGGTATCTCGGAAAGATAGGAATATCAGGAGTGCCGATAAGATTCAATACAAAAATAATCGAGGCAAGAGGAGATGGGTCACTTAAAGAAATAGTAACAGGAAAGACAGATAGCAAGGGTAGGCTGATAGCGGGAAAAGAAAAAATAATCAGAACTGGTGGATTTGCCTATAGTTATGGATTTGTTCCAAATACTGAATTACCAAATCTTGCTGGATGTGATCTGAAATTCAGGAAAGAGCTTGGGGGATGGGTTGTCGAAGTTAATGAAAAAATGGAAACATCTGTTCCTGGAATATATTGTGCCGGAGAAGTTACAGGTGTTGGCGGAGCTCTTAAATCTATCAATGAGGGGCAGTTGGTATCTATTTCAATTCTTGAGAGATTCGGAATCTCTGATATGATCATAGGGAAAAAGAAGAAATTATTAAAGGCAAGAAAATATCATCTCGATTTTACAAAATATTTCAATACTCTTTATGGGATAAATGATAAGGAGATCTATGATATTCCAGATGATACAATCATTTGCAGATGTGAAGATGTGAAAATGGGTGATATAAGAGAAGCTGTTTCCAGCGGTTTTATATCTCCCGGGTCTTTGAAAACTTCGGTGAGAGCTGGAATGGGCAATTGTCAGGGAAGAACATGCGGTCCTATAATATATGATCTTTTAGCTGCATCATCAGGAACTAAAGGAAATAACTTTACCCCTTTTTCAAACAGACCTCCTCTAAAACCAGTAAAGATCAATACACTGATCAACCACGATTGATCTATATTTTTATTGTTTAAAATTTAATAAATTTGACATTGAAAGTCATATTGTCTATTTTACTTCGGAGGAGAAATATATGTCGTTAGAAGAGAAAATCATTGCTTTAAAGAAAAAATTTGACTCTGCAGAATTAGGTGGTGGTATAGAGAGAATAAAAAAACAGCATGCAAGCGGTAAGATGACTGCACGTGAGAGAGTTAATTATCTCCTTGATCCAGGTACATTTCATGAGATAGATAAACTTGTCCTTTCGGATAATATGAAATTCGGAATGGATAAAAATAGGATATACGGTGATGGTTTTGTGACAGGATACGGAGAACTTAATGGACGAAAAGTATATATCTTCGCTCAGGATTTTACTGTTTATGGTGGTTCTTTGTCTGGTGCAAATGCCAGGAAGATCATAAAAATAATGGATATGGCTCTTAAAAACGGAAAACCTGTTATAGGTCTTAATGATTCGGGTGGTGCCAGAATTCAGGAAGGTGTTGAGAGCCTGGCAGGCTATGCAGATATATTTTTAAGAAATGTTCTGTCTTCAGGAGTTATACCGCAGATCTCTTCAATAATGGGACCTTCTGCAGGAGGAGCTGTTTATTCACCTGCAATAACAGATTTTATCATAATGACTAAGAAGAGTTCGTATATGTTCATTACCGGGCCGGATGTTATTAAAACTGTCACTAATGAAGATGTCACGAAAGAGGAGTTAGGTGGTGCAGACACACACAACTCAATATCAGGAGTTGCCCATTTCGCAGCAGAGGATGATGAAGATAATCTTGAAATAATCAAAGAATTGCACAAATATATTCCCGATAACAATATGGATGATCCTCCGTTTCTTGCAACAAATGATCCTGTTGACAGGATTGAAAAGAAATTAAACGAACTTGTTCCGGAAAATCCTAACATCCCTTACGATATCAGAGATATATTTAAATTAGCTGTTGATGATGGAATTTTCTTCGAGATTGCTGAATATTTTGCAAAAAATATAGTAGTTGGTTTTGCCAGACTTAATGGAAGATCAGTTGGGATTGTTGCAAATCAGCCGATGCATCTTGCAGGAGCATTGGATATTGATGCATCGGTGAAAGGTGCAAGATTTGTAAGATTTTGTGATGCTTTTAATATTCCTCTGATAATATTTGAGGATGTACCTGGTTTCCTTCCCGGAACTAATCAGGAATTTGGCGGAATAATACGTCATGGAGCAAAGCTTTTATATGCATTTGCGGAGGCAACAGTTCCAAAAATAACTGTAATAACAAGGAAAGCATATGGCGGTGCATATTGTGTGATGGGCTCAAAACATATCAGAACTGATATTAATCTTGCATTTCCGGGAGCTGAAATTGCTGTCATGGGTCCCAAAGGTGCTGTTGAGATCATTTATAAAAAGGAAATAGCAGAAGCAGAGGATGTACAAAAAGTTATTTCTGAGAAAGAGGCTGAATACAGAGAATTGTTCGCAAATCCTTATATAGCAGCTAATAAGGGATACATAGATGATGTTATAATTCCTGAAACATTACGTCCAAGATTAATATCAGGTCTCGAGCTTATAAAAGACAAGAGGGACGAAAATCCTCCGAAGAAGCACGGAAATATTCCCCTTTAGTATAAATATTCCAAATATCGTGGAGATATTATGAAAAAAATTAAAAAAATCTTAATTGCAAATCGAGGTGAGATAGCTGTAAGGATAATTAGGGCTATAAGAGAGATGGATATTTCTCCTGTTGTGGTTTATTCAGAAGCAGATAAACTTTCACTTTCGGTAAGACTCGCAGATGAGGCTTATTTCATAGGCGATTCCCCTTCCTCTGAAAGCTATCTTGTCAAAGAAAAAATAATAGATAGTGCTATAAGATCCGGTGCAGATGCAATTCATCCCGGATATGGATTCCTAGCTGAAAATGCTGAATTTGCAAAATTAGTTGAAGATTCAGGCTTAATATTTATTGGTCCGGAACCTGATGCGATAATCAAAATGGGGTCTAAAACAAGATCCAGGGAGATAATGAAAGCTGCCGGAGTCCCTGTTGTTCCTGGAACTATTAAACCTTTAAAAGATATAGACGAACTAAACAAAGCTGCATTAGATATCGGATATCCTCTTCTTCTTAAAGCCTCTGCCGGAGGAGGTGGAAAAGGTATGAGGAAAGTTGAAAAGCCGGAGGAGCTTGAGGAGGCTTTTGACAGGGCCAGATCTGAAGCTGCTTCAAGTTTCGGTGATCCTGAAGTTTATGTAGAAAAATATATCGAAGAACCTCACCACGTTGAAATTCAGATTCTTGCTGATAATTTCGGTAACACTATATATCTCGGTGAAAGAGAATGTTCTGTGCAAAGAAGATACCAGAAGATAATTGAAGAGACTCCATCACCTTTCATTAATGATGATATAAGACTGGAAATGGGAGATATTGCTGTTAAGGCTGCAAAGGCTGTTAATTATAGAAATGCCGGAACTGTTGAGTTCATTGTTGACAAAGATCAGAATTTCTATTTCCTGGAAATGAACACCAGGCTTCAGGTTGAGCATCCTATTACAGAAATGGTTACCGGAATTGACCTTGTTAAAGAACAAATACGGATCGCATCCGGAGAAAAGATGAGTTTAACTCAAAAAGATATTCATCCTCGGGGGTCTTCTATAGAGTGCCGTATCTATGCTGAGGATCCTTTTAATAATTTTGCACCTTCTCCGGGAAAGATCATTGAGTATGTCTCTCCAGGCGGAGGTATCGGAGTCCGAGATGATTCCGGAGTTTATGAAGGTTTTGAGGTCCCCATATTTTATGATCCTCTTATCTCAAAGCTTATAACTTGGGGAAGGGACAGGACTGAAGCTGTGAACAGAATGAAAAGGGCATTATCTGAATACAGAATCGCAGGAATAAAAACGTCAATCCCATACTTCTTACAGATATTTGAAAATAAGGAATTTCTTTCCGGAAATTATACGACAAGCTTGATAGAACGGCTTGAGAGTGTTCAGACAGAGAACCCTGAAGATTATAAATTAGTGGCTTTGCTTGCTTCCGGTCTCAGGAGTATGGAAATGAATGGGAATAATTCAAAGAACTCTGCGGATAATAATTCTGATAGTTCAGAATGGAAAAAATATGGACGAATGAGAATGATGAGGAGGTTTTAATGAAGTTCAACCTTAGTATTGATGGAGAGAAAAAAGAATTTGACATTATTGAAAAAGAGGGAGGGTTTGAACTTGAATCTGAGAATAGGAAAAAATCTTTCACGATCAATAAGCTTTGGGGAAGAAATTTACTTATCAAAGATGAAAATAATAAGATCTATGATGTATTTGTTGATAAGCTTGAAGAAGGTCATTGTGTTTTCTTTAAAGGGAGAAGTTTTGTAATTAGGAATGCTACATCGAGAAAAAAAAGTGGTGGATTTGATATTGAGGGAGAAGTGGTTATCAAATCTCCTTTGCCTGGACAGATAAAAAAAGTATTTAAAAATATTAATGATGAAGTTGAAGAGGGAGATAGCATTCTTGTGCTTGAAGCGATGAAGATGGAGAATGAGATAAAATCCCCGAAAAAAGGAATCGTAACAAGTATTTCCGTTAAAGAAGGCGACTCTGTTGACCCCAAGGTTATTTTATTTTCTGTAGAGTAGATAAACTCTCTAAAGAAACCAGTTGACCAAACCTGTAACTTCTGTTAAAAAAACAGTATGATCATTGAACAGTTTCTTCCTGCATTTCATTATGGTGATGCCACCAGCAATTCAGCACTTGCTTTTCATGAGTATTTAATTTCCAGGGGGATAGAAAGCAAATTGATCTCCCTTACTTCAGATAAGAAGGTCAGAGATAAAGTAATCCTTTTCAAAGATTATAAAATGGAAGCAGATTCAACGAAGATCCTTCATTTTGCAATACCATCACAACTGACAGAATTTTTTAAGAAAACAAAAGGGAAGAAAGTTATGATCTATCATAATATAACTCCTTCATCATTCTTTGCCGATTATTCAGAGTTCCTGACAAAATTTACTTATGACGGAAGGATTCATCTTGAAAGTCTCAAAGATAGTTTTGATCTTTCTATTGGTGTATCTGAATTCAATGCTTCTGATCTCCGGAAACTATCTTTTAGAAATGTAGAAGTATTTCCACTAATAATAAATATTGATAATTATGATATGCCTTACAGTCAGGGATACTATAATCTTATAAATGATGACAGGAAGAACATCCTGTGCGTTGGAAGGAATGCTCCGAACAAAAAAATTGAAGATGCTGTAAAGATGCTTTTTTTCTATAAGAAATATCTTTCTCCTTCGATCAGATTGATAGTTGCCGGAAATACTAATTCTGTCCCGAAATATTTCTCGGCTGTACGTGACCTTGCATCACGTTTTTATCTGACATCAGACGACATTTTATTTACAGGCCATATCAGATTTGATGAGTTTTTAGCAGTTTATAAAATATCTGATATATATTTATCCATGAGTGAACATGAAGGTTTTTGTCTTCCTGTAATCGAAAGTTTTAAGATGGATATTCCTGTTGTGGCATATGATGCAGGTGCCATTAGGGAAACCGTTGGTAAAGGAGGTGTTGTTTTTAATACAAAAGAACCTGACAGAGTTGCCGGAATGCTGGAATATCTGATCAATAACAGGGAAATAGGTCAGAAGATGATCACTTCGGGGAAGATCAGGCTGGAGAAGTATTTGAATGATTCAGATCCGGCAAAATTACTTGCTATGTTAGAAAAGATTTGATTTGAAATGATCATTGATCAATTCCTCTCCGGATTTCATTATGGTGATGCCATAGGGAATTCTGTACTTCGCTTTCACAAATATCTGAGTGGGAAAGGAATTAGAAGCAGGATAATAGCAATCACTATTGATGATGAAGTAAAAGAATACTGTATTCCATTCGATGAATATAAGGAAGAACCGGATTCCATAAGTATCTATCACTATGCTATAGCATCTCCGCTTAATGATTATTTTCTCAATAGAAAAAAAAGTGATATTCTGGTTTATCATAATATTACTCCTTCTAAATATTTCAGGGGGTTTTCCGATGAACTGTCGAATCTTACAAAAAGAGGGCGTAAAGAGTTGGGCCTGTTCTCAGGAAAGTTCGGTCTTGTAATAGCGGATTCTGAATTTAATGCTAAAGAATTGAGAAAACTCGGATTTAGAAATATTCGAATTTTCCCGATCATGATCAACATGGAAGAATATAAAGGCGAATTCAGCAGAAGTTACATGGATGTATTTTCAGACGACAAGAAAAATGTTCTATTTGTTGGTAGAATTACCCCGAATAAAAAGATCGAAGAACTTATAAAATTCATATCAATTTATAAAAAGATTGTATCAGAGGACATAAGAATGATAATTGCAGGAAATCTTAATAGCGTTCCTGAATATTTTTCTTCATTATTGGATCTTAAACATGACCTTGGACTTGAAATAGAAGATCTGTTCTTTACCGGTCATATTCCTTTCAGGGAACTTCTTTCAGTTTATAGAAGTGCAGATCTGTTCCTGTCCTTAAGCGAACATGAAGGATTCTGTCTTCCTCTGATCGAGAGCTCATTTTTTAAAATTCCTGTGATTGCTTATAATGCTGGTGCAATTGCAGAGACTCTTAAAGGTTCTGGCATACTAATAAATGATAAAAGTATGGATAAACTTGTGGTTTTGGCAGAAAAAGTACTTATTGATGACAAAGTGAAAATGAAGTTATCAAAAAGTGCAGCAGAAAGGGCAATTCGATACGAAAAAGATTCAAACCCGGGTAAATTGCTTGATCTGATACTGGAGAGATCAAATGATTAAAATAGGAGTAGTTGTGCAGAGATATGGTAAAAATGTTGTAGGCGGAGCTGAAACTTTAGCTAGAGATGTTTCGGAAAGGCTTAATGCTTCAGGATTTGATGTCACTGTTCTCACTACTACTGCAAAGGATTATATAACCTGGGAAAACCACTATGATGCAGGAGAAACAATTCTGAAAGGTGTATTGATCAGAAGATACATTGTCGATGTCGAAAGGGATATTGAAGAATTCAACAAATTATCTCAAGATTTTTTTGATAATAATAGTAATGGATTAACCGAGGATGAATGGATAGATCTTCAAGGACCCGTTTCTTCAGGATTGATTGATGCAATAAAATCAGATCAGGATGATTTTGATGTTTTCATATTTTTTACGTATTTGTATTATACTACCGTTAAGGTTATGAGAATCCTTAAAAAACCTTCGGCATTGTTTCCAACAGCACATGAAGAGCCACCAATCAATATGAAAATAATGAATGAGGTTTTCCGAAAACCGGAAGCACTTTTCTTTCTGACAAAAGCTGAAATGGAAATGGTCAAAAAGAAATTTTCCCCTGATAAAAGACTGATCCTTGCTCGTACAGGTGTTGAAATAAAAAAAAACATTGATGAAAATACTTTCAGAAGAAATTACCTGATAGTATCACCTTTCATCCTTTATGCAGGGCGTATCGAAAAAGGAAAAGGACTTGAAGTTTTATTTGAAGCATACAGAAATTTGAGAAGTGGAAGTGTCGTGGATCTGGTATTAATCGG
>CAYNUG010000095.1:0-8604 GCA_964400545.1 uncultured Clostridia bacterium
TCCATTGCTTTTAACATGAATTTTTTCTCACGTCAATGTTTTTTTTATTTTATTTTTTAAAATCTTTCCGGATGATAGGGGAATTTGGTAGCTATCAGCTATCAGCGTTCAGCCCACAGCCTTCGGCTTGGATTTGGGATATGGGGATTGGGATGTGGTAGCTTACAGCCTTCAGAAGTAAGAAGTCAGAAGACAGAAGTCAGAAGAACGTAGGGGTAGGCCTTGCGTCTACCCGGTTCAGAAGTCAGAAGACAGAAGTCAGTAGGGGCGAAAGGTATTTCGCCCGAATAGAATGTATTCGGTTTATGTCGTGCTTACTTTTGCTACCGCAAAAATGTTTATCATTTTTCACTGGACCTCAACCCTCGGATCGATATTGGCGAGTCCTCGGGCATCGAGTCCCGCAAAAGCAATACACGCCAACGCCGATTTGGGATATGGTAGCCTTCGGCGTTTAGAAGTCAGAAGCATATTTAGGATATAGGATATGGGGATTGGGATTTGGTAGCTTGCAGAAGTCAGAAGAACGTAGGGGTAGGCCTTGCGTCTACCCTAATTA
The DNA here is from genome assembly GCA_964400545.1 of uncultured Clostridia bacterium. GTDB lineage: Bacteria > Acidobacteriota > Aminicenantia > UBA2199 > UBA2199 > UBA647. Next base: position 560 of record CAYNUG010000095.1, read on the forward strand.
AATCCGAAGAACGAAGATCGAAATCCGAAACTGTACACAAAGTTGAGAACCGTCCCTCATTTATGTGTACAAAATTTAGAATTTTGAGTTTAAAAACTTGAGGTTTTGAATTCCTTTTTATCTTTTTTACAAATGATCTGAGTGACGTTCCTTCCCGACATAAGAACTGCCGGAACTCCTCCTCCCGGTTCGACCCATTGCCCGATCATATAGAAATTCTTTAATCCGGGTAGCGCCTTATCCATTTGTTTTAAAGCGATATCGGGGGTAAGGATCCATCCTTCGAAACTCCCTTTCCAGTTCCCTGTATATCTGATAAATGTTGCAGGTGTGGAAACATCGACAACTTCAATATTATTACTTATATTTCCGAATCTGTTCTCAAGTATTTCTATTACTTTTTCACCGATCCTTTTCTTTTCTGATCTGTATTGTTTGTTGTTGTTTTTCCTGAGTTCGATCCAGTAATTGTAATTGTAGGTGGGGAATATGACTGTAACTGCTGTACTCCCTTCGGGCGCAACGGTTTTATCGAAATTAAAAATTCTCAACTCGGCATGGGTCTCTGTTGTTTTCGGATCTAATTTCAGATCTTTATTAAGGGGTATCCATAATTGTCCGGGTATATTTTTGAATTCTTTCTTGATCCCGAGGGAAACCTGAATAAAAGAGGGGAAGATCTTCCTGTTATTGTAATAATCTGATATTTTTTTGTTTATAAATTTTCCGTCAAGCATCTTGAAAATAGTATTGTATCCGTCTGCTGCGGAAATAATTATATCTGATTTGATCTCTTCACCGGATTCCAGGAGCAATGATTTTGCTTCCCCGTTTATTACCTTGATCTTTGATACTTTTGAATTATATTTTATAACGCCGCCAAGTTCTTTGTATCTCTTTTCGATATCCTTTGAAAATTCTAAAGAACCTCCAATCGGATATCCTGCTGACCTTTTTGTCATCCAGGTAAAGTTGAATATCATGAACAGGAATGACATTTCGGGCGTAAATGAATTTTTGATCGCATTTTTAAGAATAGGATTTTTGAATTTTTCGGAAAATTCTTCCCCGGAGATCGATCCCCATTTCTTCATGTCTTTGAAGTAAGGTAACAATCTTTTCATAAGTTTGATCCCATCTGAAAATCCCATAACTTCCCGTGCTTTTGATATCGGAAGTTTGAGATCAACAAATTTCCGGACAGCACCGGTCATTTCCCTGATGACATTCTCGTCTTCGGGGGCCTTTTTTAATAACTCCTCCTCGAGTTTGTCAATATTTGTATACAGATCGATATATTCATCCGGTGATTCGCCTTCGACCCTTGCATATACTTCCGGATCGAAAAACTCTTTTTTCTTCATATCTATAAGTTCATTCCACAGGTAATAAAAATCATCCGACGGAGAAGAGCCGATCAACCAGTGAATACATCCGTCAAATGTGTAACCTTTCCTGTCCCAGGCTGTACAGACACCACCGGGGAGATTCTGCGTTTCATAAATAGTTGTATCGTAACCGTTCATCTGAAGATAACACCCGGCGGAAAGGCCTGCGATCCCGCCCCCGATGATCGTTATCTTTTTATCCATTTTTCCTCCGTTTACAATTAGATTAGAACAATTTTTTATAAATATGACAATAGGGAGTACCGCCCCGTTTTTTATAATAATCCTGATGATACTTTTCGGCTTCCTGGAATTTCCCGGCCTTTGTTACTTTGGTTGCAACATTCATACCTTTACTTTTTAATATAGAGATAAGTTTTTCGGCGATCTTTTTTTGTTCCGGTTCGGTGTAGAAGATCTCACTCCTGTACTGTGTCCCTATATCGGGTCCCTGTCTGTCAATTTGAGTAGGGTCGTGGGTCTCAAAATAGAGTTTTGCCAGTTCTTCGTAGGAGATGACAGAAGGATCGAAAATCACTTCAACTGCTTCGGCATGACCGGTGGTTCCGGTGCAAACTTCCTCGTAACTCACATTTTCGACAGTTCCGCCGGAATACCCTGCTTTTGTGGAGATCACCCCTTTTTTTTTGTTAAAATGGTATTGAGTTCCCCAGAAACAACCGGAAGCAAAAATAGCGGTTTCGGTCTGTTTCTTTTTGGCGGGGACAAATGTTAGAGAAATGGAATTCACACAGTGTCTGATATTTTTCGGTGTATAACCTTCTCCGAGAAAAACGTGCCCGAGGTGTGCATTGCAGTTTGCACAAACAATTTCTGTTCTTATTCCGTCTGCGTCTGGAATCCTTTTAACAGCGCCGTCTATTTCATCATCGAAACTGGGCCATCCGCAATCAGAATCAAATTTTCCCGAAGACTTGAACAAAGGTGTTCCACATCTTTTGCAAAGGTAAGTACCATCATCTTTTTGTTTGTAATATTTCCCTGTGAACGGTTTCTCTGTCCCTTTTTCTTCTATTACATATTTTTCCAGATCGGTCAACTTTTTAGTTTCCATTTTTTCCTCCGAGCAAACAGGCAAAGTTACGGTTGCGACTAACAGTAACAATATATATACCATTTTCATTTTTTTCTCCCGTAAGTTCATTATACGGTATTTATCTCTTAAATGTTACTACATTAGTTCCATTAAGCGTGAATACCCGTTTTTACTTACGGGAAGGATTTTTCCGTTAGTCAGTTTTATTATTTTACTCTCTTTTGAGTATGGTTCTATTTTGTCCAGGTAATTTATATTAATTATGAACGATCTGTGGATACGGCAGAATATCCGGGGGTCAAGTATTTTTTCGAGGTTTTGCATCCTTTCGCTTTTCAGCCAATATTTTTCTTTTGTGTGGAATTTTACATAGTCGTCATCTGCTTCAATATAGAGCACATCATCCGGACGGAGAATGTTTACATTGACGCCGTCCCGTATGAGGATCCTCCTGAGAGGTTTGCGGTTGTTCCTGTCAATGTCAAGAAATTTTGAGATCTTTTTATCATTCTTGTTCCCGAGTTGTTGCCGGACCCGTTCGATCGCTTTGTCAAATCTTTCTTTTTTTACCGGCTTCAGAATATAATCCATTGCCTGGGCTTCAAATGCTTTGAGAGCATATTCGTCAAATGCAGTAACGAAAATTATGGACGGAAGATCTTCTCCGAGAAGTTCACAGACATCAAAACCGTCAAGTTTCGGCATTTGTATGTCAAGAAAAACAAGGTCGGGTTTTAATTCATGAATAAGTTTAACCGCTTCAAATCCGTTACTACCTTCCCCGACAATATCAATATCAGCGTGTCTTGACAGGTGATTTATTACAGAGTCTCTTGCAAGGGCTTCATCATCAACAATTATAACTTTAATCTTCTTTTCCATTTTTTCCACTTTCGTTCACAGGGATAAATATGTTTACGGTAAAAATGTCATCCTTGTTTTCCGTAAGAACCCCCCCTTCGCCTTCATAATACAATTCCATCCGTTTTTTTAGGTTCCGGAGACCGTACCCTCTTCCTACCGGTGTTTCGCCGGAATCTTCAAAGGGATTTTTTATTGTTATAACGAGGAAATTATTTCTCCTCTCAGTTTTTATTGATATTTTCCCCCCCTTCAGTTTTCTTGAGATCCCGTGTTTTATGCTGTTCTCAACAATTGGAAGGAGTATTAAGGGCGGAACGATAAGATCTGAGGTATCTTTCCCGATATCATATTTCACTTTCAATCTTTCACCGAGACGGAATTTCTCAACACTCAGATAGTTCCTGACATGATCCAGTTCATCCGTCAATGTTGAATTCTGTTTTATACTGTGTTCGAAACTGTAGATTAAAAATTCAGAAAGGTGTGAAATCAGTTCCGATGCTAAGACAGGATCCTGTTTAATGAGCGGGCTTAGGAGGTTTAATGTGTTAAATAAAAAATGGGGATGAATTGTGGTTTTTAAAGCTTGAATCTCAGAACGGCTTGCTTCAAGTTGTTTCTGAAGAGCTTCTTTTTCCGAAAGTTTCAATTTCTCATTTGCAAAGATAAGGTAATAGATAAGTGTGGAAAACAGATAGATAAATATACCGGCACCTGCCAAAAACGGAATTGATTCATTGTAAAGTATATTTCGGTCAATCGAGGGGATATAGTTAAGGAGGATCTCGAAATAAAAAGCGGTCAGTCCGATCCATATTCCCAGTATTAAGATCAATGACAGAAAATGTCTAAGAAAAAAAGATGAAAAATTCTCTTTTTCAAATGGCAACCCTTTGCATATGTACCAGGTTGATATTACTATCCCGAACAGAAATACAAGAGGCGGGATAAGAAAGAGTGTAGATTCCCGAAAAGATATTTTGAAAAACTGTTTATGGAGTATTATTACCAAAACGGCGACAGGACTCCAGAGGAGTCCCGCAATCACCATATTTTTTCCAGATCTGAAAGCCGGATGCATATTAGTTTTTTATTTCCACTCCTCCCATTATGGCTTCACCAGTGATGAAGAGTTCTTTTTTTGTTCCGTTCAGGGTCTTTGTTTTGTTCTCGATACTACCGAGGATCGGTGTGGCTTCCAGGATAACATTCCAATTCTGGGGAACCATTATTTCAATTCCACCCATTAAAGCAAGAACATTAATAATCATTTCCTCACCCTCGAAATCGCTGTCCCGCAGATCAATCTCGCATCCTCCCATGATAGCAGAAATCTTGCCCCCTTTCAATTTCTTGTTGGAATATCTGTACTCGCCTCCGCCTAATATTGCAGAGATGTTTATTTTGTTACCTTCAGAGTCCTCTTCAGTTATCTTTTTGTGTCTTGATCCGAAATCGTGGTGATGTTTCTTTCCCCCCGATAAGATAATTTGAATACCGATGTAAATCAGAATAAATGGCCATATGTCATGAAAAGTGAAATAAAATATATCAAGCCTTCTCAACTGAAACATTATCCCGAGGATGAATAGAAATAATCCCCAGAATATATCTTTGGAACTTGTATGGGTTGCCATAATTTTAATTCCGATTGCTATGAGAATAACAGGCCAGAAGTCTCCGATATTAATGTCCATATTTAAACCGAGAGTTCCAAGCAACAGAATTATTCCAATTGCAATAATTATGATCCCAGCTAAAATTTTGCCGCTAAAGAATGAGATTTTTTTTTCTTCCATTGTGTCTCCTTGTTTTATACAGGAAGTATAATTCCCAAAATCAAATATTACTTCTTCTTTTCGGTGAATAGCATGTTTTTTTCGGTAAGTGGTGTATTGAGGGGTCTTTAGATTATTCTGAAGGTTTGTTATAATAACATCTGGAGAAGAAGGAGATTTGTTTTAGTGAAAAACCCTGGCAGGAAGTTTCAATTCAATAATTTTTTAATAGATAATATCACGGTAAAAGAAGCTTCGGAAAAGATCTTTGAAATGATAGATAAGAAGAAGAAAGGATTCATAGTGACTCCAAACGCTGCACATTTCCTCTATCTTAAAAATGACGAAAAGTTTCGTGAAGCTTATAATAAAGCTTCACTGATCCTTCCGGACGGATATTCTCTTCTCCTGGCCTCAAAATTGTTGGGAGGAGGCTTGACTGAAACGTGTACGGGTGTTGATCTGTTCTGGGCAATGTGTGAGAGATTTAAACAAAAAACTTACCGGATCTTTCTTTTGGGTGGAGAGAGCGGGGCGGAAGTAAAAGCCGGGGAAAATCTGTTCGGATCCAACCCGGATCTTATTGTCGGGTCATATAGTCCTCCAAGAGGGTTTGAAAATGATCCGGATGAGATAGAGAAAATAATAAGAACTGTCAGTTCTTTTGATCCGGAGATACTATTTGTTTTTCTTGGAAGTCCGAAGAGTGAAAAATTTATTAACCGGTATTTTGAATCTTTCGGTGCCATTGTTGCATTATCTCTGGGTGCTACACTTGATTATTATTCTGGCCAGAAGAAGAGAGCCCCACGCTGGATCAGGAGAATAGGGTTTGAATGGTTTTTCAGGTTGGTTAATGAACCGATTAGATTATGGAAAAGATATCTTGTAGGAAACTCATATTTTATTTATATTACTTTTAAGCAATTCTTTTCTGGAAGATCTTAACCGGAAGATTTTATTTGAAGATCAACCATTTCTGATCCTGAACAAATTAATTTATAATAATTGCGGTCGGGAGGAAGAACAGGCAGAGGAGAAAAGTAATGGTTATAATATTTACAGGCCCTATCGGTTCTGGCAAGACGACAAAGCTTGAAAATTGGGTGAATGGGAGATCTGATACCGGTGGGATACTCATGCCTGTCAGGTCGGGGGGAAGATACTTTCAGCAGATCAGATCTGGGGAAGAGTATCCGGCTGAAGCGGATATGGGTGATGATAATGTTATAGTTATAGGGAAATATAGATTTTCAGCCGATGCTTTTATAAGGGCAAATTCTGAGATAATGAAGGGGTTTGGTAAGTATAATAATATTGTCATTGATGAAATAGGGCCTCTTGAGTTACAAGGGAAAGGATTTGCACCTTCCCTTTTTAATATAGTAAATAATAAAAGGAGAATGAGTCAAACGGATATTTTTCTTGTTATAAGGGAAGGGTTAGTAAAAGATATTGTTGAATATTTTAAAATCACAGATTTCGAAGTTATTTTTTCTTTAACTGATTTTGATTGATATAAAAAAAAAGGCAGCACCAAACACGGTACTGCCTCTTTTATTAAATGGAACTTATTCTATTTCAGATCAAGAATTCTTCCTGATGTCCATGGAGCATTCAGTTTTTCAAGTTCTTTCTCAAGTTCTTTGATCTTCAGATCGATCTTTTTCAGGTTCTTTATTATTGGTCTCATCTCTTCAGTAAGGATCTCCATTGAACTGAGCTGTGCTCCGGATGGAGCAGATGTGGTAGAGAACTGTGAGTAAAGGACCGAATACAACCTGGACACGATCGATAAATGTTCCGGAGGTATCTCTTCGCTGCTCGCTTTAGCTTTGTGACCTTTGAATTGGAAGATAATATCGTCTATTTTTCTTGCAATCAGGGCTGCATCTTTGACAACATTGCCTGAGGCTGAAGGGACTACATGAAGAGTTTGCCTGATTAGGGCAACCTGATTTTTCATTTCATTAGCTGCTTTGAGATTTCCCTGAACTATCCGGGACATCTCAGTGATCTTTTTCAGGAATTTGTCAAGGGCTGATCTATCTGTTGCAGGAAGGGTTGCGTTGTTCAGGGTCTTTGTCAAGAATGTGACAGGCCCGGCTATCTTTGTTTCGGTTCCTTCTACTACTTTTGAAATTGTCAAATTGTATTTGCCCGGCATTACGGGGAATCCGTCTTCCTGTTTTGCCAACGGGTTGAATTTTTTATTCGGTTTTATCGGGTCATACGAGTTCATTGAGAGATCCCAGTTAACCCGGTTTATTCCTTTACTTCCCTTTTTATAGAGCTTTTTAACAATGTTCCCATCGCTATCGGTAATGGTGAAGATCAGATATGGTGATAATTCCATCCCTTCTTCTCTTAACTCATCCCATGTCGGAACATAGATCTTTTCTCCATTTTTGAAAAGTTTTCCTTCTTTCTTTCTTCTTATTGCCCTTTTTGATTTATAAGAATCTTTAAGGTAATAATAAAATGTTGTGCCGTATTCAGGATTCTTTGCGATGAAATCTGTTGCACCCTGACCATACTTCCCGCCTGCCTGAATAAACTGAAGTGAATCTCTAACGGTAAATATATGGGCCTCTTTCTTAAGGAGTGATGAACTCAGCTCTCTCAGAGGGGAATAGTTGTCGAGGATATAGAACCCTCTTCCGAATGTTGCAAGTGCAAGATCGTTCATTTCACGTTGAATGGCGATATCTCTGACTGCAATTGTCGGGAGTCCGGATTTCAATTGGGTCCAGCTCTTTCCTGAATTAATTGTAAAGAAAACACCGAATTCGGTTCCTGAAAAGAGAAGATCTTTCTTCACATGATCTTGAGCGATCGTATGAACTGTGCCATTCTCCGGAAGATTAGATGAAATGGATCTCCAGGTCTTCCCAAGATTGTTGCTAACAAGAACATAAGGTTTGAAATCATCTCTTTTTCTGTTGTCAAAGGTAGCAT
>CAYNUG010000096.1:0-4282 GCA_964400545.1 uncultured Clostridia bacterium
GGGCGGTGACATTTCAACTTTTTACGACAACTACTATCTGACCAGGGAAGGAAATGTGATAAAGCACAATTTTGCAAAGAGTTATATTCTTGAGAACGGAGAAGAAAAAGAGATCCCGAATATATCCCCCTGGTGGTTCAATTCTTATGAGAGAGGAGACTCTGTCTATTTGTTGCAAAGTAACTCAGACAGAAAAAGCGGAAAAGTTATCAGATTTGATAAAAAAAGTCAAAAAATTGTGGATTTATATATTCCCGCTACAAATAGATATCTTGTACGGCGATTGTACGGATATAAGGAAAACTTAGTATTTATGGAAATGGAAGGGAAAAGATATTCAAAGAATATTAATAAATATATTGTTTTCTTAAATGTCCGGACAAAAGGGGTCTCTAAAGTAAAAACCGGTTTGAAAAATTTATCTTTATGCGGAGTCATAGAAAAGGATAAGGAGAGGAGCTGGATAGGCTATTATATTAAAAATGGGGGGTTGACGGTTTATACAATTGAGGAGTCGGGAAAGTATAGAGAAATACTCCGTTCCGATATCCGTCCTGTATATTCAAACGGGATACTTGTTACTTATAAAAAAGGGTATCTTGAACTGGGGAGTATTTCGGGATCGACTTATGAGCTTAAGAAAAAGATAAAGGTAGAAAAAGATATACTGTATACAAATTTCCTTTTTCTTAACGGCGATCTTGCCTTATCACAGTTCAAATACCTTTACGGGAAAAAAGTTGAAAATGACAGGATAGTTGATTTTTATCTTCTGGATCTGGAAAACATGAGCATAACCGCTTTTTCTCCGGGCACTATCAGACTTGGAATTATCAGACCCGGACCTTTCGGGAATACCTATTTTACAGAATTTGACGCTGCCAACAGAAATAAAATTGAAAAGGTCTACAAGTTTGAGGGGAAGGATCTTATTCCCCTTCTTGATCTTAAGGAAGCGAATGAAACTTATCTGAGATTCCTTCAAAATGGGGTCACAATAAGAGATGGAAAAAATATAAAATTTTACACTTATCCGGACCTTAAAAAATTAAAATTTTAAAAGACCGTCCCCGGGGAGAATATGAAGAAACCTTTAATCTTTCTAATTCTGATTATAGTATTATTTCTTACTAACTGTAATTCAACAGACTATAAAACTGTAAAAGAAATAGTGGTAAAAGAAGTATCAGAGCAGGCGATTGTAAGTTTTGAAAAAGTAAATTCAATTAAAATTGAAGGGATTAACTATCCATCGTTATATTTGAGAGGGAACAATGAATTAGGGATTTGGGGATTAACTTTTGAAAAAGATGAAAAGTTTATTATAAGAAATTTTGATCTTAAATTAACGCTTCTGAATGAGAAATTAATAAATATGGGGCAGGGCCCGGGGGATCTTAATGGTACAGTGAGATTTTTTTTAAGTGGAGAAAAAGTTTATGTTCAGGACAATGTCTTAAGGAGGGTAAGCATATTTGACAGGAATCTGAATTTTATTAAATTAATAAAAACCCCACCTTCATACCCTGCAACTTTTATAAAAAACGGCAATTATTATCTTTGTATAAACCAGAAATATGATACTAGTGGACATCGTAATTATGCATGGGATATTAATCTTTACTCTTTTCCGGATCTTAAAAAAACATTTATTTATAGGATTGGACCATATCCACCTCATATTAACAAGAATCAAAAATTTATCTATGGAAAATTACCTGGGTTTCATTTCTTTTATCAGGAGCACCAAAACAGAATTTACTATTTAAATATGAAGGAATATAGGATTATTACATTTAATCCAGATGGAAAAATGCTCTCAAACATCAAAATTGATGTAAATGAAATTAAAATTCCTGAAGAAAAGAAAAAAGTCTGGCTTAAGACAATGGGGAGATACTTTGAGACAAGATGTATTATGGCTGACATTGTTCAACCGGCGTCTTGGATGGTTCCCCTGAAGAAAGGGTTTGTAGTTGTAAGAAGGAAAGGATATGGGAACGAATGTTCAAGTCTTACAAAAAGTGATTACTTTGATTACCAACTTAATCTAATAGGGAAAATAGATCTTCCATGTTTCTATAAAATCACACTAATAAGCCAAGGATATTTCCCAAAAACATATAAGTATAAAGATGGATATTTATATCTGATCAATGAAATTAATGAAGACTTTTTTCTCGAAAAATGGAAAGTTAATGAAAATATAAATTAAAATATTAAAATAATCCCCGTCCTTAAATTAAGGACGGGGACAAGTTCTATTGGAGGGGGTAAAACTTAATAACTTTCTTCAGTTATATCGACCTTTCCCCTGAATACTCTGTAAATGAAGATCGTATAAATAATTACGATCGGCATACCGATAAGAGCTATTATCAACATAGCCATCAGGGTTTTTGGTGTGGAAGATGCATTATATATAGTCAGGCTGAAATCCAGGTTGGTAAGTGAAGGTACCAGACGCGGGAAAAGGCTTACTGCAGCAAGTCCTATCATACCCGTTATGGTTGCACTGGATGCAATAAATGCTTTGCCAAACTTCTCACCTTTCACTGCAACGGGAAGATAAAGAATTGATACGAGTAAAAGAATGAAGAATATCCAGAAGATAGGATTACCAAGAACACCATTAAAAAGAAATCCTGCTTCGAACATTGTATAAAGGGTCGAGAGGAAATATAAAATGATCAAAGCTATCCATAATTTGGGGATCAATTCTTTCATCTTTTTTTTATGATTTCCGTCTGTTTTTAATGTGAGATATACAGCTCCGTGCAAAGTGAACATCACAAGGCTTAGAACACCTATCAGAAGTGAGTATGGATTGAGAAGTCCGAAGAAGTTTCCGGTGAACATTCCTCCCTCATTCAGAGGAATTCCTCTTAGAATATTACCCACGGCAACGCCGAAAAGAAGCGCGGGAACAAGACTGCCAAGCCCGAATGACCAATCCCATACACTTTTCCATTTTGATGAATCTATTTTCCCGCGAAACTCCATTGATACTGCCCTGAAGATCAGAAAGAGCAGAAGGAGCATAAGTGCAAGATAAAAAGCACTGAACACGGTAGCATAAACAATCGGGAATGCTGCAAAAAGTGCTCCGCCTGCGGTCAGCAGCCATACTTCATTTCCATCCCAAACAGGGCCTACTGCGTTTAGATTAACTCTCTTCTCCTTTTCATCTTTAGTAAAAAGGTGAATGACACCAATTCCAAGATCGAAACCGTCAAGGATGGCATATCCGGTGATAAGAACGCCATAGAGTATAAACCAGATTATATTTAAGTTCATTATACTGTCGCCTCCTTTCCTGTTAATTTTTCAGGTCCGTGTTTGATCTCTTTAACGAGAAGATATAACCATAATGCCCCGAGAACCAGATATACAAGTGAGAACATTATTATTGAGAATAATATTTCACCGGATGATACTGTCACCGATGCGGCATCACTTGTTTTCAGAAGTTTATAAACTATCCAGGGTTGTCTCCCCACTTCCGCAGCTACCCAACCGAGCTGAATAGCAATAAAAGGTAATGGGATCGACCAGAGGATTATCTTTAAGGTTTTAATACTTTCAAAAAGTTTTTTTCTGTAAAGAAGAAATGCCGACCATAGCATAAGAGCCAGGAAGAACATTCCCAGAATCACCATGTTGTGGAACGAAACAAATGTCAGAAACAGAGGAGGAAGTTCATCTTTCGGGAAAGCATCTATCCCTTTTACTTCTTTGGCAGAATCTCCGAAGGTCATCCAACTTAAAAGTTTTGGTATTTCTATTGTTCCTATAAGCCCCGGTGGGTTATTTACCGGGAAGGAGAACAGAATAAGTGGAGCATTTGATTGTGTTGTATACAATCCTTCCATCGCTGCAAATTTCTCAGGTTGCGTTTGTGCTACTTGTTTTGCATGTTCGTGTCCAAAAGGGAAAATTACAAGAATTGAAAATATCAGTCCTGCAATAACACCTGCAGCGAGTCCTTTTTTTGCAATTTTTATATCTCTTTTTTTTATGATCAGATAAGCTGAGACGCCTGCCATAAAAAATGCTCCGGTCACAATAGCTGCCGTCATCTGATGTGAGAATCTGACAAGGGTTGACGGGTTAAAAACTGCTTCCCAAAAGTCCGTTAGTTCTGCTCTGCCATTTCTAAAAACAAATCCTGCGGGTGTTTGCTGCCAAGAATTTGCGACCAGGATCCAGAATGCGGATAATGTCGAACCAACTGCAACCATAAGGATAGAGAACCAGTGAACACCCTTTGATACTTTGTTCC
>CAYNUG010000096.1:4292-8581 GCA_964400545.1 uncultured Clostridia bacterium
TGATTCGAGGAAGAAAGCAAATACTCCCTCAGCTGCAAGTGGTGCTCCGAAAATATCACCGACAAATTTTGAATATTCCGACCAGTTTGTCCCGAACTGGAATTCCATTACGATCCCGGTTGCAACACCGACCGCAAATGTAATTGCCAGAAGTTTACCGAAAAATTTCCCGATCTTTAAATATATCTCACTTTTCTTCTTCCATCCCATCCCCTCCACAACGACCAGCATCCATGCCAGTCCAATCGAGAGAGGTGGAAAGATGAAATGGAACATAATTGTGAGAGCGAACTGAATACGTGCTAAAAATACTGCTTCCATTTAATTTCCTCCTGTTTATTATTCATATTTAATTATGATCTTGAGAGCTAATAAATGTAATAGTTTAAAAAATGTAATAACATCAATATTTATCTTAAAACAAACATTTATTGAAAGTCAAGGAGTATATTGAATTTTTCGAAATAAATCCTTTTCACATCTATTACGTAATAATATAATCAGATAAGGAGGATCTATGAAAATGATCAATAAAATATCGATTCTAATGATAGTTATGGCGATGATGGTTTCTGTCATGCCTGCGTCAGACAATATTTATTTTCTGAGGACACCGGGACTCAGTCCTGATGGGTCGAAAGTTGTTTTCGGTTATGATAGCGATCTATGGATCGTTTCTTCGAAAGGAGGAACTGCGTATAGGTTGACGGCTATGGATGGTGAGGAACTTTTCCCCAGATTCTCACCTGATGGTAAATGGATCGCATTTTCTTCTACTCAGGGGGGTAATTCTGATGTCTATATAATTCCCGTAGAAGGTGGCAGGATCAAACAACTGACTTTTCATGATTCTTCTGATCTGGTCGATTCATGGTCATGGGATTCAAAATATATTTATTTTACTTCAATGAGGCAGAATAATTTTTCTGCTTATAAGGTTGGCAGAGAGGGGGGAACTCCGGTAAGGATTTTTAAAAACTTCTTCAATACTGTTCACAATGTTGTTGAGGACCCCAAATCTCCGGCTCTATATTTTACTGATACCTGGGAAAGTCTCATTTTTGCATCCAGGAAAAGGTACAAAGGTGATTATAATCCGGATATCAAATCGTATAATCCTGATACCGGAGAATTGATCTCTCACACAAAATATATCGGGAAAGATCAGTGGCATTCAATAGACAGATCCGGAAATGTTTATTTTGCTTCCGATGAAGGATCGGATGAGTTCAATCTGTTCTGGTTAAATAAAGGGAAAAGGGTTGCTCTCACATTTTTCAAGGATTCCATCAAATATCCCCAGGTTTGTGCTGACGGGTCGAAGGTGGTCTTCGAGAAAGGTTATCAGCTTTTCATTTTCGATACAAATACCGGAAAGATCGGTAAAGTGAAAATTGATCTTTATGAGAATAACAAATTAAAACTTTCAAAAGATTTTAATGTGTCAGGCAAGGTCAGTAATTTTGATGTTTCTCCTGATGAAAAAAAGATAGCATTTGTTTCGAGGGGTGAATTATTTGTTTCGGACATTAAAGGGAAGTTTATCAAGAAAATGGGGACTGATCCGAATGGAAGAGTAATGGAGGTCAAATGGCTGACTGATAGCAGGTCACTCCTTTTTAATCAGACCGTTAATGGTTATCTTGATCTATTCAGGTTCGAGGATGGCAGGGTGATCCGGATAACTAATTCAAAAATGAATGACAGAAATATTTCATTAAACAAAAAAAGAGATAAGGCTGTATATCTCAGTGGGAAAAAATTTGTAAAAATACTTGATCTTAAAGATTTTACATCAAAAACCATTGCGGAGGATGAGCTATGGGGATTTTATAATTCAACTCCCCGTTTTTCTCCTGATGACAGATTTATTGCTTTTACAGCATTCAGAAATTTTGAGCAGGATATTCTTATTCACGATCTGGAAAAAGGGGAAACAATTAATATAACCGATTCCGGAGTCACCGAAGCCCAACCTTTCTGGTCTCCGGATGGCAAATATCTCTTTTTTGAAGCAGACAGATACATGCCACAATATCCCCGTGGAGGTTCTGATTCTAAAATATATGCTCTCCACCTTCTGAAATTTTCAAAAAAGTTCAGATCTGACAAATGGAATGATCTTTTTAAAAAGGAGAAAAAGAGCGATAAAAGAAAAAAAGATAAGGCTAAAACTGAAACTCCGGTAATAAATGTTGATATTGATTTTAATGAGATGGGAAAGAGGTGGGAGCAAATATCTCCAGGACCCGGCAATCAATCCACACCTGCAATTTTTATGGATGGAGAAAAATTGATCGCATTGTATCTATCTGATCATGAAGGAGACGGTTATCACTTATATAAAACTGTGATAGAACCATTTAAAAAAAATAAAACAAAATTACTAAAGGGAACCTCCGGGTATGATTATTCAGTACTGAAATCAGGGAAAAAATATTATGCTCTGATAAAAGGGAAGATCGGATCTCTTGATATGAAGGGAAACAAATTCACTCCATTGAAAATAAATTACAAATTTGTGAGAAATTTAAAAGAAGAATTTTCCCAGATGTTTCGTGAAACATGGGCAAATCTTGAGATCAATTATTATGATGAAAAATTCCATGGAACAGATTGGGATCAAATTAAGGAAAAATACTCAAAGTATTTACCGTTTCTGACATCAAGATCGGATCTCAGACTTCTTATCAGTGATATGCTTGGTGAACTAAATTCATCACATCTTGGTTTCTACTCTAATGGAAATGAGGAAAAAACATATTATAAGATGCACTCATCTGAAACAGGAATAATCTTTGATAATGAAGATCATTATAAAGTTCACAATATTTTAAAATACTCCCCTGCTGACAAGAAAGGAATTGATCTGAAGGAAGGTGATATTCTCGTAAGTGTTAATGGCACAACCGTTGATACTTCTGTAAACAGAGAGTTCTATTTTCTGCATCCTTCTCTCGAAAATGAATTGGAATTGACTTTCAAAAGAGGAGAAGGACAATTTTCGGTAAAAATTCATCCTGTTTCCAACAGAGAGATCAAAAACTATCTTTACAACAGATGGATAGATCATAATCAGGAAAGAGTCGATGACAAGAGTAACAAGAGGATCGCATATGTTTATATGAAAAACATGGGGGTTTCAGAATTGAAAAGTTTTCTGGTCGACATGACCACAGAATGGTATAAGAAAGATGCTCTTATATTGGATCTCAGGTATAACACCGGAGGTAATGTTCATGATGCGGTTCTTAATTTTCTCAGTCAGAGACCTTACTCATACTGGAAATACAGAGGAGGAAAATATTCTCCACAACCCAATTTTGCTCCTGCTTCAAAACCGATAGTACTATTGTTGAACCAGCAATCGTTGAGTGATGCTGAAATGATGGGTTCAGGATTCAAAGAATTAAAGCTCGGGAAAATAGTTGGAACAGAAACATACAGATGGATAATATTTACATCCGGGAAATCACTTGTAGACGGTTCCTATTACAGACTACCTTCCTGGGGATGTTATACACTGGGAAAAAAGGATCTTGAAGTAAACGGAGTAAAACCGGACATCTATATAAAAAATACATTAAAGGACAGACTTGAAGGCAAAGATCCTCAACTCGATAAAGCTATTGAAATTATATTGAAACAATTAAAGTCAAAATAACGTTTCGGAGGTTTTTATGAAAGAAAAGTTTTCCACTGTAAAGGTTGCGGTTATTCAGGCTGCATCGGTATTGTTTGATATTGATAAGACAGTAACGAAAACATGTGATCTTATACAGACTGCTGCTGAGAACGGTGCGGAGTTCATACTTTTCCCCGAAGCTTTCATACCTGCATATCCCCGGGGGTTCTCATTCGGGATGAAGGTGGGGGATAGAACAGATGAAGGGAGGATGTTGTGGCAGAGGTATTGGGAAAATTCTGTTGATGTTCCCGGTCCTGCAACAAAAAGGATTGGAGAATATGCAAAAAAACACAATGTTTATGTAGCTATCGGAGTGATCGAAAAAGATTCCGACTTCAGCAAAGGTACACTTTATTGTACTTTACTTTATTTCGGAAAGAACGGGGAGATACTGGGGAAACACCGGAAACTTAAACCAACAGGATCTGAAAGACTGATCTGGGGCGAAGGGGATGGAAGTACACTTACGGTTGTGAATACCGATCTCGGGAAAATAGGAGGATTGATATGCTGGGAAAACTATATGCCTATGGCCCGGATGGCTATTTACGGGAAAGGTGTTGAAATATATCTGGCTCCAACTGCTGACCACAGGGATCGA
>CAYNUG010000097.1:0-1967 GCA_964400545.1 uncultured Clostridia bacterium
AGGAATTATTGAGGGAAATTTCGACAATTTCAGCAAAAACTAATTCGATGGATATTAATGAGAGTATCATTAAGATAAGAAGAGAGATCGAAAAAATAAAGCAACAGGTTCAGAATGTCGAGTAAAATATTATTAAATATTGGATTCGGTAATTCTGTGATCATTGATAAAATAGTTTCCATAGTTCAACCTAATTCCGCTCCGGTTAGAAGATTTATAAAAAAGAAGGAATCTGAAAATATGTTAATTGATGCGACAATGGGGAAGAAAGTAAGAGCAGTAATAATTCTAATGAACAGCATCACCGTATTGTCTGCCATCTCTGCTCAGGCATTGGCCGCACGTTTAGAGAATGAATAAGATATTTATTATTTCAGGTCCTTCCGGCAGCGGAAAAACAACATTAATTAACATGCTGTTCGATGAATTTAACTGTGTCAGATTTTCTGTTTCTCATACAACAAGGAAGAAGAGAAGCGGAGAAACCGATGCAAAAGAATATTATTTTATTGATCGTGATCTCTTTGAAAATATGATAAGGAAGGATCTTTTTGCCGAGTGGGCTGAGGTTCATGGTGAGCTTTATGGGACATCATTAAGTGAAATCAATAAAAGATCGACTGGTGAAAATATATTGATTCTTGATATTGATGTTCAGGGTGCTGAGAAAATAAAAAACAAATTTCCTGATTCCTTTCTTGTTTTTATAATGCCTCCAGATGTTAATGAACTTGAACAAAGATTAAGGAAGAGAGAAAAAGAATTGAATGCCGAGTTCAGGAAACGACTCATTTCTGCAAAAAAAGAGATGGAACGCTCCGATTTTTATGATAAAATAATTACAAATGATAGACTTAAAGAATCATATAAAGAACTCGCAATAGTATTCCGTAAATATATGAAATCAGTGTCATCTACTGATAATAAAAATTCCTAAGGAGCGGGAGAATATAAAAACAGAGTGTACTTTATTTATTGAAATGAGATAATGAAAATAGAAACTAAAACATAATTGCAATATGACTGAATTAACTGATATTCTGAGATTTTATAAAGAGATAGGAGCTGACTTCGTTGAAAAGAGGACCCCTGACCCGTCTTCAGGATTACGCGAGATTTCCAGGAGAATACTTTCTTGTAAGGAGTGTGATCTTTATAAGACTAAAACCAATTATGTTCCAGGAGAAGGAAGTGCTTCTCCTGAAATAATGTTCATTGGTGAAGGTCCGGGAGAGACAGAAGATAAATTCGGCAGACCTTTTATTGGGAAAGCGGGGCAATTACTGGAAAAGATTATAAAGAAGATGGGATATTCAAGAGATACAGTATTTATCGGTAATATTGTTAAGTGCCGTCCCCCAAATAATAGAGATCCTCAAAAAGATGAAGTAGAGGCTTGTATTCCTTTCCTTAAAGATCAAATAAGAGTTCTTAAACCGAAGGTAATTGTTTGCCTTGGAAGAGTAGCATTGAATAATCTTCTTAATGCAAATCATTCTATAACAAAAGTAAGGGGCAAATTATTTGAATATATGGGAATACCTGTAATTCCTACCTACCACCCGGCATTCATACTTCATAAACGGGAGAAGGATGAGATATCCCGTGTTAAATGGGAAACATGGAGAGATATGGAAACTGTATTGGCAATAGTTACTGGAGAAGATGTAATTGAAGGTTGAAGTTGCATTATCATTAAATAATATAGGAACTTTTACATATGAGTTCAGGGGAGAAAGAAGTGTATTAAAAGAAGGAATGAGGGTTCTTGTCCCTGTTTGGAACAGACTTATTACCGGATGGGTGCTCGGTACAGATTCAAATTATAAAGGGCCTGTAAAGCCTGTTCTTGGTGTTATCAAGGATAATTATATCCCGGATAACAGATATTTGAGGTTTGTTAAAAAGATATCCAAGGAATTCCTTATATCACCGGCAAAAATATTGGATGCATCTCTGTCTCCCGG
>CAYNUG010000097.1:1977-8436 GCA_964400545.1 uncultured Clostridia bacterium
TTCTATAGAACAGAAGATGGGGAATTTTTTCTTAATAAAAGTTCACTTGCTGACATTAAAAAAATAAGTGCAAATTCGGAAGTCCAAATATTCAATAAAAAAATCGATAAAGAAATCCAAGCAGAAAACAATATTCTATCAAATGAAGTCATTGAAGATAGGATCGGGGAACATTTGGTATATCTGAATTATTACAGAAATAGTTTTTATGAAAAGATCTGGATGAAAGAAAAAGAATTGGGAAGAAAGACATTGATACTTCTCCCGAATAATCTTAGTATGAATAGATATGAAAAAAGTATAGAAGGACTTCAAATCTATAATTCCCGTGTTAAGATCAGAGAAAGAGAAAATATATGGAAGCAATCCAGAGGAAAGAGGCCTGTATTTATAGGCGGTGGAGAATCAGCTCTTTTTTTGCCAATACTTAATCCAGGATCCATAATTATTGAAAAGCCAGGTTCATTTTACTATGACAAGAATATTTCATCAGGAATAGATCTTAGGAAAGCTGCGAGGATCAAAGCGGACATTATGGGTGTTGACTTGATAGAAGGGAATAGTTGTCTCACTTCATTTCAAAATTATAAAAAGGATTCTTTGAAGATAATTGATAAAAGAGAGGATGGTAACGAAGCAATTAGTATAAAGAAACTGACTCCCGGAAGAAAAATTTTACCTGATCAGGTGTACGAAGTAATATTAAATAGTTTTACCGAAGGGGAAAGAGTCCTTGTGATTGTAAGCAGGAAAGATTCGTATAAATTTGCATTTTGTCCGAACTGTAAGAGCAATTATAAATGTCCCTTGTGTGGCGGATCAGTAATCTTCACATCAGAAAAAAAAGCAAATTGTATGTCATGCAGTTTTGATTCGGATAAGATCGAGAATTGTGATAAATGCCAATCAAAATTAGAAATGGTAGAAGATATAAGCATTAGTTCTATAAAAAAAAAACTTGCTGACAGAGTGGGTGTAAAATCAGTTATATCTGTATACGAAAAAGGTAAGGATATAGAAAGTATCCTCGAAAGATCTAAGACTGGCAAGAATAATATCGTTCTTTTAACTCCGGCCGAGGTAAATAGTATTCCTGAAAATTCATTTGATTCAATTGTTCTTATTAAACCCGAATCGTTTTTTGATCTTAATAATTATTATGGAGGAGAACAGATCTATTCATTTATTAACGGACTTCGCGAGGTCGTTTCCATATCAGGAAAGATCGATGTTTTCACTGTATTTCATTTTCACTATTCTATGAAGAATATTAATGATGAATTTAAGTATCTGGAAAGGGAATTAAAATACAGAGAGTTTTTTCTATTACCACCTTATTATGAAGTATTTGATATTGAGATAAGTGATCGAAATATAAGAATTCTGGCAGGCCGAATGAGGGATGTTTTTAATAATTTCAACAGTATATTAAATATAAAAAAGATCTATCTTCTTTCCAGAGTCAAATCCCGTGGGTTTTACAAAGGAATTATCAGAATTCATTCTAAACAGGATGAAATTCTTGATTCGGGACTACTTAAAATAAAGGGCTTAAAAATAAAAAAAATTATATAGAATGAATCTCGATAATCATTTTCGGTATTATTTGTTCTTTTTTTCAGGAAGATTCATATTTCCGTTGAATATCCCTCCTTCCTCAATAATAATATTATCGGAGTGTATATTCCCCTCGAATTTTGCAGTACGGTGAATTGTTAATCTTATTCTTGAAATAATATCTCCCTTTGCTTTCCCTGACAAATTGATCGAATCAGCCTCAAGTTTCCCGTTAATATTACCGGATTCCCCGATAATAATAGCTTTTTTTGATTTGATGTTTCCATTCACTCTGCCTTCAATCCGGATCGATTCTTCAGAAGATATATTCCCTTTTATCTTAATAGATTTTCCGAGGAATGATTCATGAGCAGATTCCATTGAAGCTTTCAGTCCTTCAGTTTTTTCACCCGAGTGTTTATCTTTTTCCTTAATAAAAACCATATTTACCACCTTTATTGAATCGAATTATATTTAATTATACATAAAAAATAATTAATTTTCATTATCTTCAGATAATGTGCAGATTTTTCTGGTCAGGTATTGAAAATATTTGATCTCTTTTTCAGAAAACCCGGAATGGGTATAGAGGAAATAGATCTTATTGGTTCTATAAAGGAAATCGGGTTTGTCAAATAATCCTTTTTTCTTAAGGATATTAAATTCAACGGTTCCCGGCACCGGTGAATAGAATGATAATCTGGGCTTTATTCCGAGTTTTTCAATAAATTTGAGTGATTTCTCAAGCATATGAAGTGATTGGTCCGGTAATCCGAATAAAATATAGCACTCGATCTCATTTTTCTTGAATCCTGCTTCAACAAGATTTTCAACTGCAGTAATCATTTGCCCGATGTTCACTTTATCAGAACTCTTCTTTAGAATGTTCTTATCAGTTGATTCAAAACTTAGTCTGATGGTCTTGAATCCTGCCTGATAAAGCATCAATGCAGTGCTCTTGTCAATTTCTCCCGCATGAATCCCGTTCGGAGTGTGAAATCTCACATCAAGTGTATCTCTGATAATATTAAAAACTTTTTTAAAACGATTTTCTTTATTTATCAGAAAAGCATCATCAAAGATCACAAAATCTTCTGTATCGAAGATCTTGTTCATTTGCAAGATTTCCTTAACTATATTTTCAGAACTTCTTTGAATAAATCTTTTATTCAGAATATGTGATGCACAATAAGTACATTTGTATGGGCATCCTCTTGATGTAAGCAAAGGGAGCACTTTTTTATTTGCGATAAGATCGTAAAGAGGGAATGGGATGTTATTAATATCAGAAAAGTCTGGTTTTTTTCTGATCACTGATCCAAAAGATCCAAGAATATCAAGAATACGATCTTCTCCATATCCATAAACAAAAATATCGCCATCAATATGTTTATCTATGGATTTGCCAATTAAAGTTGGCATTATTCCTCCAACTACGATCTTTGCGTTTCTAAATTTTTTTCTCAACTCCTTTATAGTAAAATTCACTCCATCGATCCAGTAGGTCATTAATGTTGTAACGAATATTATATCTATTTCATCAAGTGCATCCAGTTTTTTTTTAAAGAGTTCTATAGGGATTCCGTATCTGGCATAACTTCTGGGTATGTTCTGATAAACCATTGGTTTCTCAACCTTTACACGTTGGTATTTCCCTTTTCCGTACGCCCCTTTAGTTAGATCAACACCTTCCTGAAACCTGTCTAGAGTATCAATCCAAAAAATGTTAGCATTACTGTATCTGGATACAACTGAAGCGAGATACAGACTACCCAATGGTCTTAGCCAGAGATCAAATGCTGTAAAATCGTAAATGTAGGGATTTACAAAGAGAACATTCATATCGATGCTTTAACGACCCTCGGAATATCATTAAGATCATTATAGAATTTTATTGAGGAAAATCCGTTATTTATTAATATTTCATGAACGGCATCTTTTTGATCATATCCTGTTTCAAGAATTATCTTTCCGTTGTTTTGAAGATGAGAAGGCGATTTCATGATGATTTTTTTAATTATTTCAAGACCGTCCTCTCCCCCCAGCAAAGCAGTATGTGGTTCATGATTGCGAATTCCAGGGTCTGCATTTTCAAGATCAGTAATTGATAAGTAAGGTGGATTTGAAACTATTATATTAAATTTTTTATTCCCATGAGGAAATAGATCTCCATTTATAGCTGTGACAAGATGCTCAACGTTATGATATTTTATGTTTTTTTTGAAAACATCTATCGTAGAAAGATCGAGATCAACTGCAGTAATTGCAACATTCTTTATTTTAGCAAAAAGGACAGATATTATTCCGCTTCCAGGGCCTATTTCGAGAATATCAGACGAATTGTCAGATTCATCCAGGAGTATTTCAAGTAACAATTCTGTTTCAGGTCTTGGTATCAACACAGATTTATCAACAAAAAATTTCTCTGAATAAAATTCTTTTTCCCCGGAAATATAGGCGACAGGTTCGTCGTTATTAAGTCTCTCTATATAGCTGTTGAAAATCTCCAAATCACTTTTATTGATATCAATGGAATCAGCATGAGACCAGAATTTTTCTTTCGATATTCCGAAGCTCTTTTCTATCAATATCAGAAGGTCATTTGGATCAACCGGATATATTCTGAGAGTATTTTTGTATATCTGGGACAGTTTCACTGACCGGCTATCTCTTTAAATTTTTCTTCGAGGAGTTTTTTTGAGTGCTGTTCTTCAAGATCCTTAATCAAATTATCGAGATTTCCGTCCATGGTTGATTCAATTCCAAAATTTCTGCCGGTTATTCTATGATCTGTAACTCTATTTTGAGGAAAATTATATGTTCTGATCTTCTCTGATCTGTCTCCTTTTCCGACCTGTGATCTTCTGTCACTTGCAATATCATCCTGTTGTTTCTCAAGTTCAAATTCATAAAGTCTCGATTTAAGAACTTTCATTGCTTTATCCTTATTCTTATGCTGAGAAGATTCATCCTGACACGACACAACAATTCCGGAGGGGAAATGGGTAATTCTTATTGCTGATTCAGTCTTGTTTACATGCTGACCACCAGCTCCGGATGCTCTGTATGTATCGATCCTGATCTCCTTGGGGTTGATCTCGATCTCGACATCATCAACTTCCGGAAGTACAGCAACAGTAACTGTAGAAGTATGTATCCTTCCACTTGATTCGGTTTGTGGAACCCTTTGGACTCTGTGTACACCACTTTCAAATTTAAGGAATTTATTAACATTAGAACCTTTAATATACATGGTTATCTCTTTAATCCCGCCAATACCGGAATAATTTGTAGAAATGATCTCAAACTTCCATCCTTTCCTTTCAGATATCCGTGAATACATCCTTAAAAGGTCAGAAGCAAATAATGAAGCTTCATTGCCACCTGCACCTGCTCTGATCTCAAGAAATACATTTCTTCCGTTCTCGGTTACATCAGAGACCATCAGAAGTTTAATATCATTTTCCAAATCACTCATTTCACCCTTAAGGTTTTCAACATCTTCTTCTGCAAGAGCTTTCAATTCTTCGTCATCAGAACTATTCATGATATCTTCCGATTCTTCAAACTGATCTTTTAAATGGCTATATTTTTGATAACTATTTTCAAGGGGACTGAGACTTGATAATTTTTTGGAAAGAGAAGCAAATCTCTTTCTGTTATTTGTGACTCCTGGATCAGATAATTGATTGCTTAATTCAGTATATTTTTTGTGAAGATTCTGAAGATATGTGAAAAAACTTTCACTGTTCTTTGTATCCATATTTCTTCTTGAATTTTTCTATTCTTCCTTCTGTGTCAATATATTTCTGCTGTCCTGTGTAGAAAGGGTGACAGGAAGAGCATATCTCTATTTCAATTGCAGCTTGAGTAGCCCTTGTTTTAAAGGAATTACCACACGCACATGTAACAGTACATTCCTCATATTTAGGGTGAATACCTTTTTTCATTGTTTCCTCCGAAGTAAGAGGAATTTTATCATCATTATCGGGCATTGTCAATAAGATCTGATAGTTTAGTAAATTGAGGTCTCGAATCCTGATTAAGATATTTATTTCTTCATAAATACAAAACTAGTCTATGAATATAATAATATTTATTCCATCCTATTTAAATTATATTTTAATTTTAATGAGAATCTGTGGAAAAATTCAGAAAAAAAACCTGTTCACCCTCTATTAATCAGCATTTATTTGAAATGCACATTTTTCGTGAATGAATAACGCCTATATAACTAAAGATATCCGTAAACCTAATTGTGATGCGGTTTTACGCAGGCTATGTTGTTATGATAAAGAGATACATTCTGATATAATTCAAGCAAAGTCTTATATCTGAAACTATTTTGGAGTAACAATGAGTTTTGAATATCCCGTGTTGTTATATTTATTGCTGTTGCTGATACCGTTAATGGTTTTGATCTTTATTAATTTTAGAAAAAAAATAAAAATTCTCGACAGTTTTATGTCTGAGAAATCGTTCAAAGAGCTTGGAGTCAGAAGTGGAAGAGAGATCCCGTTTATTAAAGCAATATTGATAATATTCTCGTTAATGTTTTTCATTATAGCGTTAGCTGGTCCCAGATGGGGGGAGAGATTCGAAGATCTAAATATAAAAGGTATTGAGATGATATTTTTGCTTGATACATCTTTTTCCATGAATGCCGAGGATGTAAAACCTGATAGGTTCAAAGTTGCAAAGAACCTTATCGAAATGATCGTAGATAATCTTAAAACAGATTATGTCGGATTAATTAATTTTGCTGGTACTGCTCATGTACAATGTCCGCTGACGATAGATTATGAAGCAATGAAATTATTAACAGAAGCATCGAAAATAAGCCCCCCTGAAGAACAGGGAACAGATTTTTATGAAGCACTAAATCTGGCATTAAGGACAGGT
>CAYNUG010000098.1:0-8362 GCA_964400545.1 uncultured Clostridia bacterium
CGAATCCCGGAATCAGGTCCTCCATACAGTATTCTGCAAGTTTTAGAGGATCACTGTTCGAAAGATATCTTGCCGGAATGATCTCATCGGTGTTCACATTGTCTTTGAAACAAAATACTTTCCCTTCTATTTTCATTTGTTATCTCCTTATTTCGTCCGGATGAGTTATGAACCCTTTCAGTGCAGTTGCAGCTGCGATTTCCGGAGAGGCAAGATAAATTTCGCTCTCTCTGTGCCCCATTCTGCCGACGAAGTTTCGATTTGTTGTTGACAGAGCAATTTCCCCTTTTGCCAATACCCCCATATGTCCTCCCAGACAAGGTCCGCAAGTGGGAGTTGAAAAAACACATTCGGCTTCGACAAATATTCCGGTGAGACCTTCTTTTACAGCCTGAAGATAAATTTCACGGGTTCCGGGGAAGATCAGACATCTGACTCCGGGAGAAATTTTCTTCCCCTTTAAAATGGCTGCTGCTCTGCGCAGATCTTCAATCCTTCCGTTTGTGCAACTGCCTATAACGACCTGGTCTATCACTACTCTCTCCCGCTCTACTTCCCTGACTGTTTTTGTATTGGAAGGGAGAAAAGGACAGGCAACCTGTGCCTCCAGTATGGATAGATCAATTTCCAATTCTCTGCAATAATTTGCATGTTTATCCGGTTCTGTCTTTTTAACCGAAAGGCCTCGTTCACTTTCATATTGAACGGTTGTGTCATCAACCGGGAAAAGGCCGGTTTTAGCTCCGGCTTCAACTGCCATATTTGCGATTGTGAATCTGGATGCCATTGAAATATTCTTTACTCCTTCTCCGGAGAACTCAAGAGTTTTATAGTTTGCTCCGTTTACTCCCAGAATAGATATTACCTTCAGGATCAGATCTTTTCCGGATACATATTTGTTAAAGCTTCCCTTTATCGTAATTTTTATTGATTCAGGAACCTTGAACCATGCTTGCCCGGTTAAAAAAACGCCTGCCAGATCGGTAGATCCCACGCCGGTAGCAAAGGCACCGAGGGCTCCGTAAGTGCATGTATGTGAATCGGCACCAACAACCAGATCTCCGGATTTTACAAGTCCCTGTTCCGGTAGTAGTACATGTTCGATACCGACTCTCCCAACATCAAAAAAGTTTTTTATTCTGAGATCTTTTGCAAATTTTCTGATTTTTTTTACCTGCATAGCGGATTCGATATCTTTGTTCGGTGTGAAATGGTCCGGAATTAAAACGATGCGGTCCGGATCGAATATTTTTTTCCCTCCACTTTTATAAAATTCATTAATAGCAACCGGTGTGGTGATATCGTTTCCGAGAGCAACATCAATATCCAAAAGCAGGAATTCTCCTGCCTTAACTTTTCTTCCGGTTTTTTCTGAAAATATTTTTTCTGTTAGATTCATGTTGCCTCCTCCCTTCCGGATTGCAAGTGTTTCCCGTATCCGGAGAATATTCTTTCTTCGTCTTTCATCAATTTGTATATAAGAGAATCACTTAATGCCTGCCATGATGCATCAATTATATTTCCTGATACACCGACGGTAGTCCAGCTGTTTTCCTT
Organism: uncultured Clostridia bacterium; assembly: GCA_964400545.1. Classification (GTDB taxonomy): domain Bacteria; phylum Acidobacteriota; class Aminicenantia; order UBA2199; family UBA2199; genus UBA647. Next base: position 1,558 of record CAYNUG010000098.1, read on the forward strand.
ATCCATAGAGTGGATCAGAACGCGGGTTACAGCTTTTGTCCCATCCTCCTCATCAAGTATTCTGACTTTATAGTCTGTTAATTTGACTTCTTTTAATTGAGGATAGAATCTTTCGAGTACTTTTCTTAGAGCTTTATCAAGCGCTTCGACCGGTCCGTAACCGTCTGCGGAAGTGTGTTCAAGAGGTTCGCTGATCCCGCGGTATTTTTGAATATCTTCAGGAATTCCGGCTTTAATCGTCGCTTCCGCCCATGTGCTGTCGTCTGAATTCTTCCAGATCATAACTCTGTAACCGAAAAGTGTGAAATATTTTCTTAATTCCCCCGTAACGGTTTTGCAGAGTAGTTCGAAAGAGGCCTGCGAACCTTCAAAACTGTAACCTATGGATTCGAGATCTTTGATCTTCTTTAATATTACAGATATTGTCGAAGGGTCCTGGTCATATCTTATTCCGAGTTCTTTCATCTTTTTCAGTATATTACTTTTCCCCGAAAGTTCGGAAACACTGATCGATCTTCTGTTTCCTACGCTTTCAGGTTTGATATGTTCATAAGTGGCAGTATCTTTTAAGACAGCTGAAACATGAATTCCTCCTTTATGTGCAAAGGCATTATCACCTACAAAGGGGAGATTTTTTAAATGAGATTGATTTGACAGTTCGGAAACCAGACGGGAGAGGTTTGTTAAATCGGTAATTTTCTCTTTCCCGATTGTAAAATATTTCCCTTTAATTGAAAGAATTGGTATTACGCTGCACAAGTTTGCATTTCCGCATCTTTCTCCCAGCCCGTTTATTGTTCCCTGGACAGTTTCTATTCCATGTTCCACCGCAATGATGCTGTTTGCAACGGCAAGTTCCGAATCGTTATGAGTATGAATTCCGAGTGGGATCTTAATTTCTTTTTTCACAACCTCAATGATATCCGCGAGCTCATCCTGTAAAGTTCCTCCGTTTGTATCACAAAGCGCGATTGAGCTGCATCCGGCTTCGACCGCTGTTTTTAAAGTTTTAACGGCATAACTACGATTGTTTTTAAACCCGTCAAAAAAGTGTTCGGCATCGTATATCACTTCATCGACCCTTGAACTCAGATATTCCACCGTTTGCCATATAAGCTCCAGATTTTCCTCCAGGCTGCACTTTAACGCTTTGTTTACGTGCAGGTCCCAACTTTTCCCGAAAATCGTAACGACAGGTGTTTCGGCGGAGAGCAGATCTGCTATTATCCTGTCTTCTTCAACTTTTCTCCCTTTGAATTTTGTTGAACTGAATGCAGTCAGCTTTGCATTTGACAGTTTGACCTTTTTCATTATTTGATAGTATTTGATGTCTTTCGGATTGGATCCGGGCCATCCTCCCTCTATATAGTGGATACCCAGTTCATCCAGTGCTTTGGTTATCTTAATTTTATCTTCAAGTGAAAAGGAGACTCCGAATGTCTGAGCCCCGTCCCGGAGAGTTGTATCGTATATTTTGATCTTATTTTTAACCATTATTCCTCCTAAAAACCGCTCCTTCGGATGCTGAAAGTACTCTTTCGGCATAATCCTTTAACACGGAGGTTTTGATCTCTTTATTTAGTGATTTCCATTTCTTCACCCTTTTTCTCATTTCATCTTCAGATATCAGTAAATTAAGCTCTCTTTTCTTCAGATCGAATTCAATAAGATCTCCTTTCTCCACTATAGAGATCATCCCTTCATGAGCAGCTTCGGGAGAGATATGTCCGATGACTGCTCCTGTTGAACCGCCGGAAAATCTTCCATCTGTAATTAATACAACTTCCGAGAGAAGATTCATCCCGACGAGTGCCGAGGTCGGCGAGAGCATTTCACGCATTCCAGGACCCCCTTTAGGTCCCTCGTTCCTGATAACGACCACATCTCCTTTTTTTATGTTTCCATTTAATATTGATTTTGTTGCACTTTCTCCGTCTTCGAAAACAACTGCTCTTCCCGTATGCTTTTTTAGATTTTCCGGTATCCCGGCCTGCTTCACTACCGATCCCTCTTTAGCGAGATTACCGTATATGATCGCTATTCCTCCCTCTTTTTTAAACGGTGAATCGAACGGGCGAATAATGTTTGTATCCCTTACCGGATTGTCGGAAAGTAACTTTCCTATCGGTTTTCGATAAACGGTGAATGCTTCGGATTTAAGTAAAGATCTGCTGTTGAGTATGTTGAGGATGGAGTAGACTCCGCCTGCACGATTCAGATCTTCGATATAATGTTTCCCTACCGGAGAAAGTGAACATAATTGAGGCACTTTTTTTGATAGTGAGTCGAATAGATCCTGGGAAAGTTTGATGTCGAATGAATGTGCGATCGCCTGAAGATGCAGAACCGTGTTTGTTGAACCACCGAGAGCAAGGTCGAGAAGAACTGCATTGAAAATCGAATCTCTGTTTACCAGATCGCGTGGTTTGAGATCGTGTTTTACAAGTTCCATGACCTTGATACCGCTTTCTTTGGCTAATCTTATTCTTGCGGAATCTACTGCCGGGATTGTGCCATTTCCTTTTAAAGACACACCAAGTGCTTCACTTATGGAATTCATTGAGTTTGCGGTGAAAAGCCCCGAGCATGCTCCGGCTCCAGGGCAAGCTGAATTTTCCAGCTCTGAAAGTTCTTCTTTGTCGATCTCTCCCCTTTTATATCTTCCGACTGCTTCAAATACCGATACAAGACTTATCTTCTCCCCTCTGTACTGTCCTGCAAGCATAGGTCCTCCGCTTACAAATATTGAGGGAATATTAAGTCTCCCCATCGCGATAAGCATTCCCGGAGTTATCTTATCGCAACTTGAGATAAAAACCATTCCGTCAAACGGAGTTGCATTCCCTACAATTTCAGCTGAATCGGCAATCAGTTCCCTTGAAGGAAGTGAGTAGTACATTCCATCATGATCCATTGCCAATCCGTCGCAAATTCCGATTGTGGAAAAAAGCATGGGTGTACCACCTGCCGAATAGATACCTGCCTTAACTGCATCCTCGATTTTTTTCAGATGAATATGGCCCGGGATAATATCATTTGCGGAAGAGCATATACCGATGAACGGTTTTTTTATTTCATTGTCGGTCATTCCGAGGGCTTTAAGGAGTGAACGGTGCGGAGCTCTTTCAAACCCCTTTTTAATTTTATCACTTCTCATTTTCAAACTCCTTTGAGAGAAGTTCATTCTCCAGCCACGGCATCATTTTTCTTATCTCACTTCCGACCTTCTCCATATCAAGTTCTCTCATCTTTTTTCTGATCGACCTGAATGACGGCTGACCCGCCCGATTTTCAAGGATCCAGTCTTTGGCAAATCGGCCGCTTCTTATATCTTCGAGGATCTCTTTCATCTTCAGCTTTGTCTCTTCCGTGATCAGTTTCTCTTGAGTGATATAGTCTCCGTATTCGGCTGTGTTACTGATTGAATACCTCATTAGCGACATTCCCCCCTCATAAATAAGATCTACGATAAGTTTCATTTCGTTAATGCACTCAAAGTATGCCATCTCTGGTTGGTAACCTGCTTCGACAAGCGTTTCATATCCGGCTTTCATAAGTGATGTTACACCTCCGCATAAAACAGCCTGTTCACCGAACAGATCGGTTTCTGTCTCCTCTTCGAAACTTGTTTGAAAGACTCCCGCTCTGGTAGCACCGATACCGTGTGCGTAAGCCAAGGCAATCTCTTTTGCAGATCCCGTATAATCCTTCTGAACCGCCAATAGTGCCGGAACTCCTCTATCATTTTGATATTCTCTTCTGACCAGATGTCCGGGACCTTTCGGTGCGATCATTGTTACATCGATATGATCCGGTAAATTTATCTGATAATAGAGAACGGAGAATCCATGTGCAAACATCAACATCTGCCCTTTTTTAAGGTAGGGTCCTATATCATTCTCATAAACACTTTTATGCAATTCGTCCGGTATCAGGATCATCGCAATATCGGAAACTTTAACAGCGTCCCTGATCGTCATTACTTCCAGACCGTTCTTTTGAACGGATTCTCTGTTTTTACTATTCTCTCGCAATCCTACAACTACGTTACATCCGCTCTCCATTAAATTAAGTGCATGTGCATGCCCCTGGCTTCCGTAACCGATTATTGCTATTTTTTTATCCTTTAAAATTTTAAAATCAACATCATCTTTGTGATAAATTTTTGCCATTGTTTTTCTCCTGTTTATTTCCAATTAATATACGATATGATCCATTGCGGCCACACCAGTCCTCGCAATATCAGCAATACTATTTTTTGACAGAGATTCAATGAAATCGTCTATCTTTTTCCCGGTCCCTGTCAATTCGACCACCATTCCGTCGGGATCGGAATTAATTATATTTCCGTTGTAAATGTTTATAAGCTTCAGTAATCCACTCTGTCCGTTCCGGCAATTCTGAAATTTGATCAAAGCAATTTCTCTCTCTATTTTGCGGGAATCATCTATAGGCGAGATGTTTATTACATCAATTAATTTGTTCACCTGTTTTTGCAGTTGATCAAACTCTCTTTGATCTCCTTTTATAACCAGGGTAAGGCGTAATATGTTTTCTGATATTGAATCTCCCACACTTATACTTTTTATTACAAATTGTCTTCTTGTTATCAGTCCTGTGATCCTTGCGATCACATTGGAACTTTTCATTGCAGTTATTGAGAAAGTATGATCTTTCATTTCTCTCCGGTTTTCATTTTCCATTATTTTTTCTCCTTGTAAGATTATTATTTTTTATTTCGGTAACCGCTTCGTCAAGCGGTTTTCCTGCAGGGACCATTGGGAGTACATTTTCTTCCCTTTCGACAGGAATATGCAGCAACATAGCTTTTTTAGTTTTCTTCAATTGATGGATCGCATCTATACATTCATCTTTTGAATTCACTCTTTTTGCTTCTATTCCGAATGCTTGGGCAACTTTGACAAAATCCGGATTGTCTTCCATATCGGTTTGTGAATATCTCCCGCCGTACAATAACTGCTGCCATTGCCGGACCATTCCGAGATAGGCATTATCGAGAATTATCATTTTTAAATCCAGGTTGTATTTTTTTATTGTAGTAAGTTCCTGAATATTCATCTGAAACCCTCCGTCTCCGGAGAACATCAGAACTTCTTTTTCGGGATTTCCGATCTTTGCTCCGATTGCCGCAGGTAATGCAAATCCCATTGTTCCCAGTCCCCCGGATGTTAAATGAATTCCGGACTTCCTGATGGGGAAAAATTGGGGCACCCACATCTGATGTTGTCCTACATCCGTGACAACAATTGTATCTTCATTGAATATCTCAGCACTTTTCTGGATCACATATTGCGGTCTCATATTTTCTGAGGGTTTGTATTCAAGTGGATGGAGTTTTTTATAGTCCAATATCATTTTCAGCCATGTTGAAAAATCTGTTGAAGGTTCGTTTTTATTGAATTCATGCAGAATATTTTTGACGGAACCGATTATAGACAGATCAGCATTTATATTTTTTCCGATTTCCGCAGGGTCAATATCCACGTGGATTATTTTTGCTTTTGGGGCGAATTTTTCAGGATCTCCGAGGATCCGGTCACTGAATCTGCTCCCGAGTGCTATCACCAGATCACAATTGGATACTGCAAAATTTCCGTAAAGTGAGCCATGCATCCCCATACCTCCCAGATAGAGAGAACTGTTTCCCGGATCACATCCGTAACCCATAAGTGTATTAACTACAGGGATGCCGAATTTTTCTGTGAATTTATTCAATTCTTCCACGGCATTGGAACTTATGATTCCTCCTCCGGAAATGATCAATGGTTGCTTCGAGTTCCTGATCAGATCCACAGCTCTTTTTATTTGACCTGAGTATGAGTTGTAATCCGGTTTGTAACCTGTGATCTCTATGCTGTCGGGATAGTTGAATTCACACTCCTCATTCTGAACATCAATTGGTATGTCGATCAAAACCGGACCTTTTCTCCCCGTGTTTGCGATATAAAATGCCTTCTTAAAGGTCATTGCAATATCAGAGGAAGATTTTATTAAAAAGTTGGCCTTTGTAATTGGCATGGTTATTCCGGTTATATCCGATTCCTGGAAAGCATCGGTACCGATATATTTGCCGGAAACCTGCCCCGTAATAATTACAATTGGAATAGAGTCCATGTAAGCCGTTGCAATTCCTGTTAGTGCATTTGTTGCTCCCGGTCCTGAAGTGACAAGGACAACACCGGGTTTTCCGGTTGATCGTGCATAACCGTCGGCAGCATGTGTTCCTCCCTGTTCATGTCTGGGGGATATTCTGTCAATGTTATGACCGTAGGTATATAGGGCATCAAATATCGGGATAACCGAGCCTCCTATATAACAAAAAAGTTTTTCCACTCCCTCATTTTTTAAAGATTCTACAACCATTCTTGAACCTTTCATTTTCATTTTTTCCTCCCTGAAAAAATTGATTTTCCTGAATTTAGACTCCTGCTTCTTATTGTTTTGGGCAGAGAGATATTGTTTGTTGATTTATACAGAGGTATAAATGTGCAGATATAGAGATAACTCATGGTCCTTTCTCGGGTTTAAATATTGACTAAACTAACAGGTAGTTAGTTTGCAAAAATCTTTTTTCGTGTGAAAGGATTCTGAGATCTGGTAATTATTGAAATTATTATTGAAAGATTTTCACTCTTCTTTATTCGATTCGAAAGAATTATGTTTATAATAATTGCAATGTTAATAATAATTGTGATAATTATCTCGGAAATAGTATTCATTGCATTTTTTATAAATATAAAATCCTCCTGTTTTCTATTGCTTTTAATATGAATTTTTTTTTACT
>CAYNUG010000099.1:0-8272 GCA_964400545.1 uncultured Clostridia bacterium
GGCAGCATAGGTATTGATCTTGTCCATTTTTTTTCTGATAAAATCAATTTAACCGGACAGTTTGCTCTGAGTTATGGAGATTATTCCAAACAAAATATTGCATTTTTTCTCCGGCCCAGTTTTGATTCTTCAACATTTCATTTTCATCTCAGATATACTCAATTAGGTGAAATGTTTGGTGAAAATGCAAATAGCATCGGATTTATCAGAGATGATGACAGACGGGAGCTGGATTCAGCTCTTGAGAAAACATTTTGGATAAGAAAATATGGAATAGACAGGATAAACTATTTTTCAAATTATAACATTTACTGGAGTATAAAAGGGCTTTTAAGGAGTTGGCAGATCGATCAGGTATTTGGTTTGGACCTGTCAAACAAATTTTCTTTTAATTTGAGCTATTCCAGAGAATTTAAAAGATACGAAGAGGATTACGATAATTATTCGATAAGGATCCGACCCGGGTACAATATGAGAGAGTGGCAATCCGTGAACATCTCTTACGAAACCGGGAGAAGTTTCGGGCTTGATTACGATCTGATCGGATGCGGAATTAACAGAAAATTGTCAAAAAAAATATCATTTGAATATGATCTTAACAGATTGATTTTCAATCCAGACCCTGACAGTAAAAGTACCTGGATCCACGTAATTCGATTAACAAATTATTTTACTAATGATGTATTTCTCAAGTTTTTCTACCAGACAAATACAGCAATAACAAAAGAAAATATTCAGGTTTTATTTGTCTATAGATATCAGCCTCCTTTCGGTACTATACAGTTGGCTTATCAGAAAGGAAGCACAATGTTTGGTGATACTGGTGAAAAATGGGATACATTTTTTGTAAAATTTTCTTATGTATTTTAAAATTTTCCCACTATTTTCCTATACCGGCAATATTTAGGCTCAACTGTTAAAAATATACTTTTACTCCGAACTGTATTAGCAATCCCTATCAATTCCAGATGATAATTCCCGGTACCACTTCCTACTTTTGTGACCTTAACGGTACCAGAATTTTTAAAAAATGATGGATTACGAATTGTTGCTACTATCACATTCTTAATTCCGCTTCCTCTTCTTATATATGCTAACTTTGCTCCTGAAAAAGAAAATTTAAATGTTATATCCTCATCTTTCATAACATCATACCATGTATTCCTAGGAGATTTAGTACCCTTAACAAGTTCGAAAACACCAACCTGCGGTTCTATTATTCCTGTTACATTTTTAGAAACAGAGCCATTTTTATTAAATGCTTGTATTTCATATGTACTTTTACCGTAAGGATAAACAACATTTTCAGAAATTGTTTTTATCTCATCTATCTTTCCTCTCCAGAAATAGACTAATTTCCCATCAGGATCCTTCACCATAACATTATCACAATTCTTGAATTTAAAGTTTAGTACTGAAATAAATCCATACCACATTTTTTCTGGTTTCAACTTGAAAAATTCAATTACAGGTTTACCCCTGTAAACATCCTTCATAACTATTCTTGTATTAATAGAAGGGTTATTAAGCGGAGTTTTCAAATTTTTTGTCGTATCCTGGATAGGTATATTTATATCTCCCGTATTTTTTTCGGGTTTGGGTTGTTTAACCTGGCCAATTGAAAAAGCATCACTATCATCCCAAACTTTGTTATTGAGTGTTTTTACTCTGACCATATATTTTCCAGAAGTAATATTCCCGGGAACTCTAAAAGTATAACTTCCGTTATTGGAAGTTGAGTTTGAAATATTCAAAACTTTTCTTTTTCCAGTCGAATCAAATAATCTTATCTTAACATTTCCACCTAATCCACGGCTTGAATTCCACTTGATCTCATAAGATTTTCCCTTCGTCCAGTTATCAGATGATGTCGGTTTAGTGATCTTAATAGATTGTGAGAACCCTGCTACTGTTAAAATAATTGCAAGAATCATTGTTAATTTGAATTTCTTCATGCATTCTCCTTTATCGTTAATATATAACATAAACCTGATAGGATTTTATCTCACTTTTTTGGAAAAAAAAAGTTAAAAATCTATTATTTAACCTGTTATCTCCTTTTTATTAAATAAATCCGGGATTTCAAAGATACAAGACCCTCGATATCACAGTTTTTTCGCTTCTCAATTAATTAGAAATTATATTTCGATATTATCAGTTAAGGAATTTATTATGTGGAATATAATACAAATAGAAAAGAATAAAATGGCTCCTCGGGTAGGATTTGAACCTACAACCTAGTGATTATCAGTCAGTTCCAAACATCCTTTGAAAACCTGTCTTTTCTATATATATAGGTATCTTAAAGAATGTTTTATAGTGTTTTTTGTGCTATTTTATGTGTTACAAATGTGTCACAATGAAAAAACAATCAAATTTATTTTAGTAAATGAACTTAGATTATTTTTTCCATATTTGCTATTAGAATATTCTGTCCAATCTAGAATATCACTCTTTCTTATTTTAACTTTAACATGATAATTCGGAATCTCAATCTCTTCAAGCCCTCCTAAAATTTCTTCTGAAAAAGAGATAAAACTCAAAAATATAAATAGAGATATATGTAATAAAATTAGTTTTTTAATTTTCATTTTAGTTTTTATCAGATTCTAAGAAATCAATGTTATATTCAATTGTCTGATTCGGTTTGATTTCAAAAGTAAAATTTCTTTTATATATTTCTAATTCATTAATTGCAGAAACAGAAATTTTATATTCCCCTGGTTGTAAGTTATAACAATAGTATTCAGAAAGTTTGGAATGAAAATTGCAGAAACAATTATCACATTCATCAATGTTATCAATTTTGCTTAAAGTAACATTAATTCCATTATTTGGGACATTACCCGCAATAGTAATATTACCTCTTATTCCGGTTTTGTTGGATAAATCAATTATATGATCTACTCTTTTCACACCACCTGAGAGCATAGAAAATTGAGACGATTTCTTCATAGTATATCCATTAAGAAATAAACTTAGATAATATTCATCGCCAGTAGGAATTGCACTCTTATAATAATTTCCATTATCGTCTGTTTTTATTTCGGCATACTTAATAGCATGCCCATTCACATTTCTGTTAAGGCTGAATATATGGTTTGCTAATGGTTTTATATCAGTACCATCATTGTATTTTAGAATTCCCTCTACACGTCCTCCCTTCGTCAACTTAATTTTTAAGTGTTTTATTTCTCCCTCTTTAAGAATAAAACTATTAATAAGATTTTCCCGATCGTTAAAAGTGAGCTTTTCAAGAATTCCAAAATACAAATTCACATATTCTTCATGAGTACACTGAATTAGATTTATGAAATTTGATGAGGTGAGCAAATCAATTTTTTCAGAATCAAATACAAACCTTCCATTTATATCTGAAATTGTCTTATGCTCCCAAATCTTATTATTCGATTTTGAAGAAAATTGTATCAGTGTAACTTCGACATTGGATATTGGTACATTTGATAATTCGTCAACTATAGTTCCCTCTACTTTACTAGAAATTTTTGGAAATAAAGTAACATTCAATATTAGTACAATGCATAATACAAAATTAATTTTTTTCATTTCAACTCATCCTGAATAAAGTTTATTTTCATACCCGTCTAATAAAATTTTACACTTGTTAATAAATACATTTTTCCTTTCCAGTGGTAAATGCGAAATTTAAATCTATAACAAAGATATATTAAATTCAAGGAAAAATATGTTAATTTTTAAACTAAAACTATTTTCCTACTTGAAAGATCATTTTTCTTGTTGAAATTAGCAGTAAATTCTTTTTTAAGATTTATTTTTTTTATTGAAAAAAAAGGAGATATATATCCCAACAAGAATTATTCTAGAACATTTAAAGATTCTTCTTTAAAACAGAAGTCTTAAAAAAAACCAAGCTGTCTTTTTCCTGTTGTATAGAAAACCGGTGGCTATGATCATAAGTTTTCATTTTGACATCGATTCCCAGACTCATTGCAGAATTGTAAAAATTATAAGTTATTCCAATCCTTTTTTTATCTCGTTTACCAACAGTGACAAAGAATTTAACCGGAACAAAACTATCCAACTTTATCCATCCACCGCTTGCATGGCCTGCACAGGCAACTACCAGATCAGGCCGCCAGACAGCAAAACGGATTGCAAATTGAGCCCCGGATAAAAATCATTACTTTTTTTAAAATAGCCGGACCCCAATATAATGGACACTCCCAGTAAAACTAAAAGCATAATCGATCTTATACCTTTTCTACGGGAAAGATCAGGTTTTAATTTCAATTTTGGATTTATCATCTTTCTTCTTATTTAAATAAATCATATTAGAATAAATAACAAATTTTGTTATGGTCACCTTTTGGTATTTTTCGGGTTTTATGGATTCGGGTGATTTTTAAAAGTTGTTGCATATAGGGGTTAAAGAGTTAGCCGATGAGCGGAGTGAGCAGAGTATCACAGAGCGCTGCAGGTCTCACCCCCTGAATTGTGGGGTTCGGCTGAACCGCTGACCTTTTTATTACGAATCAAGAAACCTGAATTTTTCAACATTTTTTATAACTCAATTTCAGCATTAAAATCTCCAAGATTAATAAGTAGTAATGTAAGTTTACAAAATATGATTTTTACAATAAAAAAATTTTCTTTTTGAAATATTTTCTATGTCAGGTATTTATAATCCCCCCTACTTGGGTTTTCGAGTTATACTCTTCACTTCAAATTTAAGCAAAACTCTCAACATTTAGAACCTGAGGAAACCTGATATTTATTCACTGAATCAAAAATTTTGTTACAATTGTGTCATAGTACCTACTGACTTTTTTATGTGATTTTTAAGAAAACTACCGAAACGACCTATATGATTGAAAGAAATGGCTCCTCGGGTAGGATTTGAACCTACAACCTAGTGATTAACAGTCACCCGCTCTGCCGTTGAGCCACCGAGGAACATTTACGAAATATTAATATCAAAATTTACTGTATTTGTCAATGATTTTAATTTTATCCCACTTGACAAAAAATCGGTTTTCCATTATTCTATCAAATCCAAAGCGGGAATAGCTCAGTGGTAGAGCGCGACCTTGCCAAGGTCGATGTCGCGAGTTCGAATCTCGTTTCCCGCTCCATTTTACCGGCGGCGTAGCCAAGTGGTAAGGCAGCGGTCTGCAAAATCGCTATCATCGGTTCAAATCCGGTCGCCGCCTGTTTTTACTAATGCGCGATCTCATCTTTATCCACAAAATGTATTTCCAGTTCCAGATCATTAAGATCAATTTTTTTAAGACCGGATAATGATTTCCAGTGATAATAGAGAAAAAGTGCAGGAACATAGAAAAAAAAATTAGGCCCCGGAAGAAGAGCAAGTATTCCAGTGAAAGGAATCAATATCGCCTCAACAGCTATCAGTATCCTCCGCTTGAAACGTTCTTTTCTTATCCAGATTGAAAATACTTTTTTTGTAAATTCTTTTCCTCTTTTTTTATCTGATTCAATAATGATCTTGTATGTATGGATTTTTGCCAGTATGTTCTGTTTAGAAAGATAATTTATTATTCCGGGAAAATGGTTTTCAGTAAGGTCAATCCCTTTCTGGACCCATTTAACCTTTGATGATATTTTTTCATATTTCACAATATCAAGTTTGAACTTTAAAAATGAAATAATATCAAATGTTATTGTCTTCATTTTTTCATTAATTTTTCGAGATCAATTATGTGATCCGCCTTATCAAAATATCTCAAATTCCTACTTTAAACAAGTGGAATCTTCTTTTACATCATTCATTTACTTTTTATATACTAATTTAAAGAAGTTGTAAATGTAAAGATTTACTATATTTATTAAGCCATTCAGTTTGACATAACTTTCACTCTTATTTATATTTAATTTATGAAGGATATGGATATTCTTAGAAAAGAATTAATGACACTCTATTCCGAACTTGATCTGGAAGGACTTCTAAATACTATCGCAGAGAAGATCAAAACATATTTAAATTGTGAGGAATCATCTATTTTTCTTTACAATGCCAATAAAGAAGAACTCCATTTTAAGATCGCGACGGGGAATAAAGAGGATGAATTAAAGAAGATCATACTAAAAAAAGGTGAAGGAATAGCCGGATGGATAGCTGAGAAAAAAGAAGGGCTTGTGATCGATGATTGTTCAAAGGACCCCCGTTTTGAGAATGCAATTGATAATAAGACAAATTTTGTAACAAAATCAATTCTCGGATACCCTGTTATAAGCGGTGATTCCCTGATCGGTGTAGTGGAAGCAATTAATAAGATCGAAGGGAAATTCACCTCTGATGATAGTAATGTACTGAAAGAATTTTCAGCATTTATTTCCATTCCTCTTCAGAATGCTATCCTGTTCAGGAAAGTGATCACCGAATCGAATGAGAAAGGACAGCTTATAGAACTCGGAAAAATTGTTTCATCTTCATTTAGTTTTGAAGACGTATTTGAAGCCCTGAAAGTGATAATCTCTGGAATAATCCCTGTAACCAGGATCAATGTCATGGTAGATTCCCTTAAGAAAGTATACAACCTCATTGAAGAAAAGAAAATTGAGGCGGAAGAAGAACAAAATCTGACAATTATCAAAAGCGATCAGGCTATCTTTCCATTGAGAACTAAAGATAAACACCTCGGATTCCTTGAGGTAAGATCAGAAAAACCTCTTCCTGAAGATTTCCTCTCACTTTTACGAGGTCTTTCGATCTTTATTGCAATTTCCATCAATAAATATGAAATGTACACTGATCTTCTGGAAAAAGAAAAGATCGAAAAGGAGCTTCAGATCGCAAGGGATATCCAGCAGTCTTTTCTGTTAAACAAGAAATTTGATATTAAAGGGATAGACTTTTCATTTATAAATGTCCCATCCTCGAGCGTCGGAGGAGACTATTACGATATTATTAAACTCGATGACAACAACTCCGTTTTCACTATCAACGATATATGCGGACATGGAATCCCCGCTTCTCTTCTTATGTCAATAGTAAGGACAAACTTTGTCTATACGATCGGAAAAGAAAAGAATATTCTTAAAACGATCCAATACCTGAACGACCTGATAGCTGAAACCACAGAGCCCAACCTTTATGTTACTTCTTTCACCTGCTCTATTGATACGGAGAATATGATCATGAAATATCTGAATTGCGGTCATATACCTTCTCTTTTGGTCCGTGACGGGTCGGCCATTGAATTAACGGAGGGTGATACCGTTCTCGGTATGTTTGCAAAATCAGAATTCAAAATCAGAGAAGAAAAACTAAAAAAAGGAGACATTATTGTTCTTTATACCGATGGGGTCATTGAAGCAGAGAACATCGATAATGAACAATTCTCCATTGACAGATTAAAAAAAGCATTAATAAAACACTCCGGTAAAGATACCGAGATAATAAAAAACAAAATAATGGAAGAGTTAAAAGAATTCACCGAATCTAACCAGTTTGTTGATGATATAACTTTTGTGATCTTTAGAATATCATGAGGTCTCCGGAATTTTAAGTGAGTAAAAATGATCAAATCAATAATTTTTGACCTCGATGGTACCCTTATAGAATCTCTGACATCAATTGTCAGCTCCATGAACATCCTCCTTGCCAGAGAAGGCTTCCCTACTCATATATTCGATGACTTCAGAATGTTCGTAGGAGATGGTGTTGAGAAACTGGTTAAACGTTCATTCCCTGATATAGGTGAGGATCAGATACGTAAATATACAAAAGACTACTTAGATATCTATATCGAAACCTGGAGAGAAAAAACACTGCCATTCAAAAAAATCCCATCCATGCTAAGCAAATTTCAGGAAAATGGTATTAAGATGTTCATTCTATCAAACAAAATGGACAACCTGACAAAAATTCAAACTGCTGAATTCTTTCCTGATATTTATTTCAATGATGTCCGGGGAGCAACAACGGGTATACCGAAAAAACCTGACCCGGGGGTGGCAATTCAGATGCTGGAAACAGCAGGTCTTCTCCCCGGAGAAAGCATTTTTATAGGTGACTCCGGGGTTGATATCCAAACCGGAATTAAGACAGGAATGATCACCGGGGGAGTATTGTGGGGATTCAGAAGCCGCAAAGAATTAGAAGATAATGAAGCTGATCACTTATTTGAAAAACCTGAAGATATAATTGAAACAGTTTTTAACAATAGAAGTTAAGAATTTACCTTTTTCAGTATTTCATCAATATTCTCAGATTCCTTGATCCTTGTAAATATATCCGGCCATTTTTCCTGAGCATCAAGAATAAAAT
>CAYNUG010000100.1:0-8244 GCA_964400545.1 uncultured Clostridia bacterium
GTCCGGGCTGAATACCATCTCTGCCGGCATTGCCCATCCGTTAACCAGTGATTTTATTCCGGAGATCTTACCGTCTTTATCTATATCAGCAACAATAAGCTTTCCGTTACCCTGCTGATAAACAATTTTCTTCCCGTCCGGAGATATTACCGGATTTGTAACCTCTTCCTTTTCATCAGTGATCTTCACTATCTTGTGTTTCAAAGATTTAAAAATATCCTTTTCATTTTTATCTGAAGATCTGACCATATAGAGATCGAAACTCCCGGCCCTGTCCGAAGAAAAGATCAACGATTCGTTATTCAACCATGTGACATCTTTTTCCCTGAAAGGGTGATCGGATAAATTTACCGACCTGGATCTCTTCTCATCAGTCCTGGATACAAACACCTCTCCGTGAACAATAAAAGCAACAAGCTTTCCGTCGGGAGAAACATCAAAACCGGTTGCTTCCGATGAAAACGACTTTCTCTCAACCGGGTCGAATCTGTAATCGGGATCAATAAGAATATCAAGTTTTTTAAGATCTTTTCCTTCTTTTGTTATTGTAAAAATATCTGTTCCCTTTTCAAAAGCGATCAGATCCCTCTTCTTTGCAACGGATATCCACGAAACAGGTTCGTCAGAGAATCCTGTTACTGCAACAGGCTCCCCTTCAGGCATACCTGAATCATTTATCCCTGTCATGAAAATATTGTACTTCCCTTTTCTTGCACTTATAAAAAAGAGGTTTGTTTTATCCCATACAGGGTGAAAATCCTGCCCGTCAAAATGGGTGATCTGATTGTAATTGCCTGTTTTAGGATCATAGATCCAGATATCTTTGTTTGCTGATCCTCTGTATGCTTCTCTTGCAACCCTGCAAGCCCCTCTTACAAAAGCAATGAACCTGCCGTCGGGAGAAACTACAGCTTCCGTTCCAAATGTTTTTAAAAGAAGTTCCGGAGTTCCTCCGCCGGATGAGACAGACAGAATTTCTTTATCCCACTCCACCTGTCCGTAGTTTCTTTTGCTTTCAAAAATTATCTTATCAGTACCGGTCCAATCTGAGACAATATCATTAGAAGAGTTATAGGTCAGTCTCAACGGGTTCCCGCCGTTGATCCCTATAACGAACAGATCATCGTTACCAAACCTGTTGCCTGAGAAAACAATCTTTTGACCGTCCGGGCTGAAGACCGGATTACTGTCGTACGCTTCATGAATAGTCACTCGAAACGCTCTTCCACCAGATACCGGAACTGTCCAGATATCTCCCTGAAAAGAGAAAGATACCAGAGTCCCCGAACCGTTAAGCGCGGGAGATCTGACAAACGGAGCTTCCGAACCGGCAACCTGGACTATATTGATCAAAAAAATAAAAATAACTGGCATAAATAACTTTTTCATACTTACCTCCGATAAATCCAATAAAGAATATTAAATTGACCAAGGATCAATGTCAATAAAAATATTTTTCACATAATTTAATACGTATTATTTAAAAAAAATGTTACTGAAGATTTGGTCTCTATTTTGATACATTAACTTAACAGATCCTTTTTCCTCAACAGACGGTTGTATGATATTGCAAAACGGTGGGCTTCATCACGGATCCGTTGGATCAACTGAAGAGCCGGATCATTTTTGCCGAGCTTTAGCGGTTTATCTTCTCCGGGAATATAGATCTCCTCCTCCCTCTTTGCTATTGATACAACGGGAAGGTTGAGATTAAGTTTTTTTAACGAATCCAGTGCTCCGTTAAGCTGACCAAGCCCCCCGTCTATAAGGATCAGATCAGGCATACTCCCACCCTCTTTCTGCAACCGGCTGTACCTTCTATTAACAACTTCACCTATACTTTTGACATCATCGATCCCTTCGGTATATTTTATTTTAAACTTTCTGTAATTACTTTTATCGGGCAATCCGTTCCTGAAGCGAACCATAGATGCAGTGGTAAAAGAACCCGAAATATGTGAAATATCAAAACACTCTATCACCGTCGGTACTTCAGTCAGATTCAACTTTTGCCCCAGAGATTCAAGAGTGTTAATATCTCCGAAAAATGTCAGTTCGATATTTTTTTTTACCAGTTCAAGCAACGCTTTCTTTTCTCCGATCTTTGGGACCACACCCCTGACAGTTCTCCCCTTAACTCTGCTTAAATATTCCCCTACGGCTTCATCCAGCGGTTCCGGGATTATCAATTCCTTTGGAACATCATTTTCGGAATAATATTGAACGATAAATTCTTCAAAAAAATCTCTCTTATGCTCAAATGTAAATTCCTGCTTATTTTCCAGTAACCCCTTATAAACATTAAACAACATCAGATAAACACGCTCTTTGTCAACGATATAATTCAGGATATCTTCATTGTACTTTTTCTCACGTGACATTTTCTGTCTGCGGGATAACGAATCCAATGCATCTATCTTTTTCTTCAACTCAAGAGCATATTCATAATTCAAATCGCTTGAAGCCTGCTTCATCTCCGCTGTCAATCCCGTCTTCAACTCTCCTGATTTTCCCTTTAGGAAAAGTTTGGCAAGCCTGACCTGTCTTCCGTATTCATTTTCATTTACGGCATTGATGCAGGGAGCGGAACATAGATCGATCTGATAACGGACGCAGGCTTTTTTCGGCATTTTTTTACAACTGCGGATCTTAAATATTTTCTTTATGACCTTTAACACATAGTCACGTGCTGCTCCGGATACGAATGGTCCGAAATATACTCCATCAGCCTCTTTACTTCTCGCTATAGTTATTCGGGGAAACTTATCATCAGTTATTTTTATGTAGGCAAAATTTTTTGAATCCTTTAGATCAATATTATATTTCGGTTGATTCTTTTTGATTATGGAATTCTCAAGGATCAGTGCTTCCACTTCATTATCCGTAACAATAAAATCTATCGATCTTATCTTTGCAACAAGTCTCGTGGTTTTTATATCCAGTCCTTTCCTGACGAAGTAACTTTTCACCCTCTTCTTCAGATTTTTAGCTTTACCTACATAAAGGATCGTTCCACGGGAATTGGAAAAAAGATAACACCCGGGCTTTTCGGGAATGGTTCCCAGATAAGCGGGATCTATACTCATTCTTTTTCTGTCACATCCTGACCGGAAGATCTTCTGTAAACCAGGAAAACAATCCCTCCCAGTAATCCGAGACACATTCTCATCCCTATATCAACCGCTTCAACGGCAAGTGCAGTTGCCGCAGGGAATCTCATAAGTCCCCCGAAAACAGCAGTTCTCACGCCAATCCCGTTGACGGAAGGAACTGTCATAAGGAGGAAAATAAGCATCGGGGCTTTTGTCATGAAATCAATCAAACCGGGATTCATCCCCAATCCGAGGGAAATAAAATAGTAATACATAACCATGTTGAATTGAAAAAGGATACTGATAAATATTGCAATAAAAAGATGTCTCGGATAGTTGTAATAAACAGAAATCGCATTTGCACCCCTTTCCAGGATTCCCGTGATCTTTGACGGAAGAATTTTCTTTAGTATCCCGATAACCTTACCGGAAATTTTCGGATGTGACAGTACGGCGATCATGACGATCCCGAATGCTATTAGAAGAGCAAAAATTTCCGGACTCCCCGACTCATCACCACCCGAACCCGTACCTTTTGCAACAAAAGCAAAAAGAGCAATTACTGCAAGGGCAAGGAGCCCTGTCAGCCGTTCGATCACAATCACCATAACCGACCTCGTGTGATCACCAACTATCCTTTTACTTTCAACAGCTTTGATCAGGTCACCTCCTATCGTAGAGGGGAGAAAATTGTTAAAAAAAGCAGCCATCAGATTAAATGAATAAAGTTTCCCGAACCCTGCATTTACACCCTGTGCAAGCAGAAGGGTCCTCCAGCGGAGACTCATCAACCCCATCCCGATAAAGTGGAGAGTGAATGCAGGGATTATCCAGACAAACGACGCATTGGAGAAAACCGAGATAAAATGATCCATCCCGTTACCTAATCCGCCGTACTTATCCGAGATTAGTTTCAATGTATAACCTATTATCAACAAACTTACGGAAAGTCTGAATATCAATGATAATATTTTTTTCATAACTTCATCACCTTTCGATCATCTTTTTCAGGCACATTCCCGTGTAACTGCTCTTGTTTGCCACAACCTGCTCGGGAGTTCCCTGTGCAACTATAAATCCGCCGTCATCGCCCCCTTCCGGTCCCAGATCAATTATATGATCAGCGGATTTTATCACATCGAGGTTGTGTTCAATGACAACGACACTGTTCCCTTTATCAACAAGATCATTTAAAACTTTGATCAACTTTTTCACATCGTGAAAGTGAAGCCCTGTTGTAGGTTCATCAAGCAGATAAATTGTTTTACCAGTACCTTTCTTTGACAGTTCCCTTGTCAGTTTGATCCGTTGAGCTTCTCCTCCTGAAAGGGTAACAGAACTCTGACCCAGTTTTATATATCCAAGCCCCACCCTGATCAATGTTTCAAGTTTGACCTTTATCGGAGGGATATTTTTAAAAACCTCCATCGCCTCTTCAACGCTCATGTTAAGAATATCTGCTATCGAATATCCTTTGTATTTTATAAGAAGGGTCTCAGTATTGTACCTCTTCCCTTTGCACTCTTCACATTCAATATAAACATCGGGGAGAAAGTTCATTTCTATCTTAATAACACCGTCACCGTTACACGCTTCACATCGCCCCCCTTTGACATTAAAGGAGAACCTGCCAGGTTTGTAACCCTTGATCCTGGAATCTTTAACTTCGGCAAAGATCTTTCTTATCTCATCAAAAACTTTTGTGTATGTTGCAGGATTACTCCTCGGTGTTTTCCCTATCGGGCTCTGATCAATTATTATCACTTTATCAATGCTGTCCTCAAATTCCAAAGAAGACTTTCCTGTTTTCTTTTTTGATCCGTATATTTCCTTCCTGAGTGCCTTATAGAGTATCTGATATACCAGAGTGGATTTCCCGCTTCCCGATACCCCCGTTACAAGAGTAAGCAGACCTACCGGTATCTTAACGTTTATCTTTTTTAAATTGTTTTCCGCACAGCCGTAAAGCTTAATGTATTTTCCCGGCGTACGTCTCGTTTCGGGCACATCGATCTTCAGTTTTCCGGAAAGATATTGCCCTGTTAAAGAGGCAGAAGATTTCACGATCTGTGCGGGAGTTCCTTTTGCCACTATAAACCCGCCGTGCAAACCTGCTCCCGGTCCCATGTCTATCACATAATCCGATTTTTTTATTGTATCTTCGTCGTGTTCTACCACAATAAGCGTATTCCCGAGGTCCCTCAGATTGTGGAGAGTATCAATCAGCTTACTATTGTCGCGCTGATGAAGACCGATCGACGGTTCGTCAAGGATGTACAATACACCCATAAGATTGGAGCCTATCTGAGTTGCAAGCCGGATTCTCTGGGCTTCTCCTCCGGATATTGTAGCCACATTTCTTGAAAGCGACAAGTATCCCAACCCGACCTTGTCAAGGAAAGCGAGTCTCTCTTTTATCTCTTTAAGGACCTGCCCCGCAATTTTCTCCTTTTTTTTGGATAACTTAAGATTCTCAAAAAAGTCTATCGATCTTTTTATGGAAAGTTCCGTAACATCCATAATGGATTTTTTCCCAACTTTTATTGAGAGGACCTTATCCTTCAGCCTTTTCCCCCCGCATGCGGGACAAGGAGATATCAGCATGAACTTTTCAAGTTCTTTTCTCCTGTAATCGGATTCCGTCTGTCTATACAGCCTTTCCGATTGAGGTATCAACCCCTCCCAGCTACCTACTGAGCTCCAGTTTGCCTCCCCTTTCTTCATTTTCATCTCAAATTTTATCTTTTCAGAGGAACCGTACATAAGAGCATTGTACTGTTTCTCGGTTATATCTTTTATGGGAGTGAAAATATCAAATCCAAAATGTCTGGCAACAGCACCTACATATTGCCCTCTCCAACCGTCAACGGCATTTCTGTAAACCGTCAAAGCTCCATCAGCTATCGATTTGCTCTTGTCCGCAATTATCAGATCAGGGTCAAAATCCATTTTAATTCCGAGACCATGACATGATTCACACGCTCCGAACGGACTGTTAAAAGAGAACATCCTGGGCTGCATCTCCTCGTAGGAAATATCACACTTGGGACAGGACATCTTTGCGGAATACAACGAATCTTTCCCTTCCGAATCAGATATCAGTATCAAACCGTTGGAGAGTGAAAGCCCTGCTTCGATCGCTTCAGTTACACGTGAAATATCCTTTGCTTCCACTCTGTCGATAACGACATCAATATCCTGTTTTTTGTATCTTTCCAGTTCTATCTTTTCATCAGTTCTATAAATTATCCCGTTAACCCTGACTCTCAGGAACCCTTCGCTGTTAAGTCCGGATATCAGTTTTTCATAAGTTCCTTTTTTCTGCCGGATTATGGGAGACAACACTGTCACAATACCGCTCATTCTGCTTTCAACCCTTAATGCGATCTTTGCCGGAGATTGTGCTTCGATCTTTATTCCGTGAACCGGACAGTACGGAGTGCCTACCCTTGCAAACAACAGCCTGAGATAATCATATATTTCAGTAACCGTTCCTACCGTGCTCCTCGGATTTTTGCTTGTTGTTTTCTGTTCGATTGAGATAGCCGGAGATAGTCCGTCAATTGAATCAACATCCGGTTTTTTCATCTGACCCAGGAACTGTCGGGCGTACGCGGAAAGAGATTCAACGTATCTCCTCTGACCTTCAGCATAAATCGTATCAAAAGCGAGTGTGGATTTTCCGCTCCCGGAAAGCCCCGTAATAACTATGAATTTATCTCTGGGAAGTTCAAGATCAATGTTCTGCAGATTGTGCTCCCTTGCACCTTTTATAATAATATTTTTCATTGAAAATTTCCCAGCTTAAAGACACTTTATTGTATTTCCTTTCCTTATCTTTGTCAAAAATGAAACCTTTTTTAGGGACGGTTCTCAAGTTGGTGGACAGCTTTACGTTTAAATTCTACGAAGTTGAGAACCGTCCCTAAAAAAGGTTTCAAATTGACCGGGAACTTATTTAATAGTTGATACCGGCAGCCTGGACATTTGCCGGATCAAAAGCATGACATGGGGTCACAGCATAAACCATGCTGCATTCCGGGCATTTAACCTCAAAGGTCTCCATTTCAAACTGATTCTCACAATTCTCGCACTTAATACTCAAAGGCATTGGCATCATTTGTATATCGAATCCCATCATTCTCACTTTATCCGCCACCTGTTTACCACTTTCAAAACTTCCGGAACATCCATCATGCATTTTAATTCTCCTTTTTCAGATCCTCTGATGACAATAATTCTCCGAACCTTAATTTCTTCCGCATCTTCTGAACAATCAGATCCATCTTCTCAAGACCGCACAATATTTTTTTTTCCTCTTCTGATGTATTTATGAGTTTTTGAATCCCACCATTATTGATAACG
Organism: uncultured Clostridia bacterium; assembly: GCA_964400545.1. GTDB lineage: Bacteria > Acidobacteriota > Aminicenantia > UBA2199 > UBA2199 > UBA647. The sequence continues at coordinate 7,458 of CAYNUG010000100.1, forward strand.
ATCCTCTTATCTCCCATCAGGGCAAGGAGAGGATCATGAGTTGCCATAAGTACAATTTTCTCTTCTCCCACAAGGAGCTGAAGAGCTTTTTTTCTGTCTATTCCAGCATTTTCTATTTCATCGATCAATACTATGGGGGAACTGCTTAGTATTGCGGTATCGGCTATCATCAACGCTCTGGACTGACCACCGCTGAGACTTGTTACCGGTGTTTCAGGATCAAACTTTTCACCTGCAAGTTTATTTGCTTCTTCAATTATTTTTTCAATTACAGAATTTTCTTCCTCGACCATTCTGCTCTTCGCATGAAGTTCAAGAAATTCTCTCACCGTCAGATCAATTACAAAATTCATATTCTGTGAAAGCTGGGCAACAAGTTTGTTGCTTGATGATAATCTCCATTTTCTGTCAGGCAGTTCACCATTGATCAGGATCTTTCTCATTGTGGGCGTATCTTCCTGCGCAGTCCACTCTATATCAGCAAGGAGTCTGCTCTTTCCCGAACCTGTCGGGCCAACAATTGAGATGATCTCACTCTTGTTGATCTCTATCGGATCAAATTTTTCCTTTTTACCCAATTTATCCACACCGGAAAGAATTGTAAGTTTGTTTACATTATTATTCTTACTCTCACCAAGAAATTCCAGCATCTGTTCAATATAATCATTAATACTTTCTATGAATTTTTCCGGATCTATACCCTTATCTTCGAACTCTTCTTCATCAAGGGTACCAAGCAACTCCTCTATTGTCAGATCTGTGCCGCCTTCAATATCGATAAGATTAT
>CAYNUG010000101.1:0-1138 GCA_964400545.1 uncultured Clostridia bacterium
CCGCTTTAAAGGAATCTGAACCATACTTTTCAACAAGATCAATATATTCTTCTTCTGAAAGTACCTGCTTAACTTTCAGATTCGGAACATCTCCCGGATCCGTAACAATATAATTTTCAAAATAAACTATATTTTCAAGAGATTTTCCTGTAATTTCAAGCAAAACTGCGATTCTCGAAGGAACACCTTTAAAAAACAAAATATGAGCAACCTTGGAATTCAACTCTATATGCCCCATTCTTTCTCTTCTCACAGATGAAAGTGTTACTTCAACTCCACATTTTTCACAAATAATTCCTCTGTATTTCAAACCTTTATATTTCCCGCATAGACAACTGAAATCCTGTGTCGGACCAAAGATTTTTGCACAAAAAAGCCCATCTCTTTCGGGTTTAAATGTTCTGTAATTGATTGTTTCCGGTTTCGTAACTTCACCGGAAGACCATCCTTTTATTGTTTCCGGAGAAGAGATGCTTATTCTAACCTTATCGTAATCCATTACATTTACTTCAGGTTTATCTTTTCTAATCCTTTGCATAATTATTCTTCTCCTTTATGAAATATTGGCAATATTTTCTGCAACTTTTTCCTCATCACTACCCTTTTCTTTTTTTATCAATTCCATATTGAGTGTAAGGCTCTTTAATTCTTTTATAAGAACATTAAATGATTCGGGAATTCCCGGCTTGAAATCCATTGTCCCCTTAACAATTGCTGAATATATGTCATTTCTTCCACTGATATTATCAGACTTAATGGTTAGGATTTCCTGAAGGAGATAAGCTGCTCCATATGCTTCAAAAGCCCAAACTTCCATTTCTCCCACTCTCTGACCACCGAATTGGGCTTTTCCGCCAAGCGGTTGCTGAGTAATAAGTGAATATGGTCCTGTAGACCTTGCATGTATCTTATCATCAACCATATGTTCCAGTTTCATAATATACATATAGCCAACAGTTATTTTGTTCCTGAATTTCTCACCCGTGATACCATCATACAGATCAACCTTTCCGTCTTCAGGGAGGTCAGCAGCCAGCATATATTTTTTGATATCATCTTCTGTAGCTCCGTCAAAAACATTTTGAGACACCTGTTTTTGACGGAGCTACAGAAGATGATATCAAAAAATATATGCTGG
>CAYNUG010000101.1:1148-8176 GCA_964400545.1 uncultured Clostridia bacterium
CAGGTGTCTCAAAATGTTTTCCCAATCTATTTCCAGCCCAACCAAGTATTAACTCAAGTATCTGTCCTACATTCATCCTTGATGGAACTCCGAGAGGATTCAGCACGATATTGACCGGTGTGCCATCTTCCAGAAAAGGCATATCCTCTTCAGGAAGGATCCTGGCGACAACACCTTTATTTCCGTGTCTTCCTGCCATTTTGTCCCCTACAGAAACAGAACGGTTAACAGCAATGAATACTTTTACCACCTTGATAATTCCAGGTGCAAATTCATCGCCTTTCCTAATTATTTCTATTTTTTCAAGTTTCTCTCTTTTTAATGCATCGACATATAATCTTGTCTTTGATTCGATCTCTTTGATCCTTTCATTTTCTTTATCAGAAAGTCCTTTTTTCAAAAGTAAGATCAATTCATCATTTAGATCAGACAGGATCTTTTCAGGAATTGCTGTTCCTTTTTTAAATTTTTCCGACTCTATTGTAATATTTTTCTTTAAAACTGCACCAGTTAGTGCTAATCTGATCTTTTCGAATTTATGTGATTGAAGGATCTTCTTCTCATTATTCTCATATCTTTCGAGTTTCTTTATTTCAAGTTCATCTATCTCCTGAGATCTTGCTCCTTTATCAACTCCTCTCCTAGTAAATATTTTAACATCTATTACCGTTCCCTCAACTCCGGGAGGACAGTATAAAGAAGTATCCTTTATATCCGAGGCTTGTTCTCCAAAAATAGCTTTTAAGAGCTTCTCCTCAGGAGTTAATTGTGTTTCTCCCTTTGGAGAGACTTTTCCGACAAGGATCTCACCCTGTTTTACTTTTGCACCTATTCTTACTATTCCGTTTTCATCAAGATTTTTCAAACTGGACTCGGAAACTCCAGGGATATCAGGAGTAACCTCTTCTTTCCCGAGCTTGGTTTCTCTGGCTTCGATTGATTCCTCAACGATATAAATGGAATTAAAAACGGAATCTTTCACCATTTTTTCACTTAGTATAATCGCATCCTCATAATTATAACCACGCCATGGCAAAAAAGCACAAAGAATATTTCGTCCGAGAGCAAGTTCTCCCTGATCGGTTCCGGGGCCATCACAAAGGACCTGCCCTTCAACAACTTCGTCTCCGGCTTTCACAAGAGGCTTCTGATTTATAAGAGTGTTTTGATTCGATCTTCTAAATTTTTTCAGTTCATAGAGATCTGCTGAAATTTCTGAAGCTTCTCCGTCCTGATCATTTCCGCTTACTTTGACTATTATCCTCTCCGCATCGGAATTCATAACAATTCCAGATCTCTTGCAGACTTGCACACTACCCGAATCCTTAGCAAGCTTATATTCCATTCCGGTACCAACAATCGGGGTTTTAGGAGAAACAAGAGGAACAGCCTGTCTCTGCATATTTGATCCCATTAGTGCTCTATTTGCATCATCGTGTGAAAGAAACGGAATCAATGAAGCTGAAACCGAAACTATTTGTTTAGGAGAAATATCAATATAATTCAATTCCGAAGGATCACTAAGCATAGTTTCACTACCTTTTCTTGAGTTTATCCTTTTAGTAAGGAAATTTCCTTCTTCATCGAATTTTGCATTAGCCTGAGCAATCACAAATCCCTCTTCCTCCCACGCGGTCAGGTAAAAAGGATGGTAAACATAAATAGGAAGTTCGGAATTTTTCTTTTTTTTCAGTTTTGCAATCTGCGATTCCAGTTCATTTTCTTCAACTATATCATTTACAGCAAAATTTGAATCACCCGAATGAATAATCTTAAAATGATCGGTAACTTTACTATTAATTATCTTCCTGAGTGGAGTTTCTATGAAACCATAATCATTAACCCTGGCATATGTCGTAAACGACGAAATGAGTCCGATATTAGGTCCCTCCGGCGTTTCAATGGGACAAACTCTCCCATAATGTGACGAATGAACATCTCTAACTTCAAAACCTGCTCTTTCCCTGTTCAGACCCCCGGGACCTAACGCAGATATTCTACGTTTATGTGTTGTCTCAGCCAGTGGGTTGGTCTGGTCCATAAATTGTGAGAGTTGAGATGTCCCGAAAAATTCCTTGATAGCCGCAAAAACCGGCTTTGTATTAATTAGTTCTCTCGGGAGTAATATGGAAATATCCTCAGCATTGGTAATTCTCTCTTTAATTATCTTTTCAAGTCTTAATAAACCTATCCGGAATGCATTCTCGACTAGTTCACCGACTCCCCTTATTCTTCTGTTTGCAAGGTGATCGATATCATCTACAGACATTCTCTGGGATCTATCATACTTTAATCTCAGATAATATTTGAGAATTTCAACTACATCATCCAGAGTGAGAACAAAAGTTTCTTTCTTATTGTCTTCTTTAAGACCTAATTTAATATTAAGTTTTAACCTTCCAACAGATGAAAGATCATATCGTCTTGAATCATACAACATGTTTTCAAAAAACTTCTTCGAACCTTCAAGTGTAACTGGTTCTCCCGGTCTTAGTTTTTTAAAAATTTCGATGAACGCATCACTCTGATTCTTGGGTACTCTGTCCTCGTTATCATCTTCAGCCTGAATAACGACCTTGTCTGTCAGCTCTATATCTTTTTTCTTCTTATCTTTCCTTAAAGTATGAGCAATTATAGGACCGAACTCCTCTTCCTCACTCTCGGGAAAGAATACGGATAAATCTTTTCCCGCTTTCCTTAACTTTTTTATCTGTGTCGTTGTAATGAGTTCATTACTTCTCAAAACATCTTCAATATCCTCGGCAGAGTACATATCCTCGATCAACTCGATATCAACCGGAACATATTCAATTCCAGCTTTTTCCATATCGGTGATATGCTTGATCATTATTTTTGTACCTGTATCAAGAAGTTTCTTTCCTTTTGAATCAATTACAGGTGCAGTAAGGATATTGTCTTTCAGAAATCTCGAATTCTTCATATAAAAAATACCGTCTTCCACTTTTATCGGGACAACAGTATAAAAAATATTTATGATCTCGGAATCTTCGCTGAGTCCCATAGCTTTAAGAAAAGTAGTTACATTGATCCTCTTTGTTTTCTTATCCAGTCTTATTTGCAGGAGGTTCAACTTTTCTTCGATCTCAATCCACGCTCCCCTTGCAGGAATAATCTTTGCACTGAATTCGCTTCTTGATTTACCTGGAAGAAAATAAACTCCGGGTGATCTTTGCAGCTGAGATACAACAGCCCTTTCCGTTCCGTTTATAATGAAGGTCCCTCTGTCTGTAATGTATGGAACTTCACCAAAAAATATTTCCTGTTCTTTAACATCCTTAATGATTTTTTCGCCCTTTTTGTCTTCATCATAAAGTGCAAGTCTCAATTTAACTTTTAACGGGATCGAATAATCAAAACCTTTGTCAAGACAGTCTTCAGGTGAAAATTTGATCTTAAGCCTTACTCTGTCCCCGCATTTTTCACAGGTTCTATATTCAACAGTACCTTTACTTAAGCATTCCGGACAAATCGAGTCAATTCCTGACTTAACATCCGACCTTAAAACAGAACCGCATTTCCTACAGAAAGGTTTTGAGAGATCTTCACCTTGAAGATTCCCGCACTTACAGGAATAATCACCGAGAGAATAAGATTCATAATCGATGATGGCAGTTTCTTTAAAATCTGATATTGGAAATATAGATTTGAATGCTCCTTCAATACCAATATTGCGTCTTTTCTCTGGAAGCTCATCTATCTGCAGAAAAGTATTATAAGACTTTATCTGGACATCCAGAAGATTTGGTATCTCAATAGGTGACTTAATTTTGGAGAAACTTATTCTATTGATGTACTTATTATTTTTTGGCATACTTATCCTTTAAAATTTTTTTTTACAGACTTCCGGGATTCGTGCATCTACTTAATTTCTATCTCTGCCCCTACTTCATCAAATTTTTTCTTAATTTCATCTGCTTCTTCTTTTGAAACTCCTGCTTTTATCTCACCGGGAGCTTTGTCTACTACCTCTTTTGCTTCTTTTAGGCCAAGATCTGTTATTTCTCTTACAACCTTAATAACATTTATCTTTTTTGGACCAACGCTCTTTAGTATTATATCAAAATCCGTCTTTTCTTCAGCCGGAGCTGCTGCACCTGCCACCGGAGCTGCTGCTGCACCTGCTGCCGGCATTGCTGCCATTTCAGCCTTAATTCCGTATCTTTCCTCGAATTCTTTGATATAATCTGCAAGATCAAGTACAGTCAACTTGTCCAGATGTTTAAAGAAGTCCTCTTTTTTCATTTCAGCCATTGTTCATTTCCTCCTTTTCCTTTTTATCTTTTAAATTTTGCATTAAAATCAGCATATTTTTTAATGGAGATGTAAGCGCTACCCCCATTTTCTTTAACGGATATATAATTGAGAATGCAAGCTGGGCCATTAACTGATCCTTCCCTGGTAACTTAGCCACACTCCTTATCTCATCTTCGTTTAAAAGCTTATTATCGACAAATCCGAATTTGATCTTTATCTTTTTGGATTTTTTTTCGAAATCAGACAATATTTTTGCAACTTCAACTATTTTCTCATCAGAATAGGCTACAGCGGTAGGACCAAAAAATAGATCTCTTCCGAATTCCTTATTCTCTTTTTCAAAATACTTAAGAATAAATCTGTTCTTTATAACCTTAAAACCGGAGTCGATCTTCTTTATCTTCCCTCTGAGATCTTGAATCTCAGGCACATTCAACCCACGATAATCGATAAAGTAAACACCTGAATTACCAAATATTGCACCAATTTCATCGACCTTCTTCTTATTTAATTCCAATACTTTCTTACTGGGCATTATTCTCTCCTAATTCTTCTCAAACAACTGAACATCCAGCTTAACAGATGGACTCATTGTGGAACTTATATAAACAGATTCCACAAATTTCCCCTTCAGACTGGCAGGCCTTGCCTTCATTACAGCTTTTAAAAGCTCCGATGTATTATCAACAAGCTGGACTGGTTCAAAAGACAACTTTCCAACACTTGTATTAATAATTCCGGTCTTATCGACCTTATATTCGATCCTTCCCTTTTTAATTTCCGCAACAGCTTCTTTAATATCAAAAGTAACAGTTCCCGCTTTAGGGCTCGGCATCAAACCTTTAGGACCAAGTACTTTTCCCAGCTTGCCAATCTTACTCATCATATCAGGTGTTGATACGAGAACATCAAAATCACACCAATTTTCCTTCTGGATTTTTTCTGCCATTTCCTCTCCACCGAAAAAATCTGCACCAGCTTCTTCAGCTTCCTTCTGTTTTTCACCGGAAGCAATAACAAGAACGCTCTTATTCTTTCCCGTTCCATGCGGAAGGACGATCGTCCCTCTGACCATTTGCTCCGGATACTTCGGATCCACATTTAATCTTATTGCTATATCAACAGATTCCGTGAATTTAGGAGATTTAAATCCCTTCAAGAGTGCAATAGCTTCATCAACTGAATACGACTTATCCTCAACCGTACTCTTATTTTCATTATAAATTTTTCCTTTCTTGCTCATCTTTGTATCTCCAGCCCCATACTCCTTGCTGATCCTTCAATTATTAATGCTGCCTGAGAAATATCATCAGTATTGAGGTCTTCCAGTTTGATCGCTGCTATCTCTTCTATCTGCTTTCTTGTTACTTTCCCAACTTTATCCTTATTCGGTTCTCCTGATCCTTTCATTATCCCTGCAGCTTTTTTCAACAAATATGAAGCCGGAGGTGTTTTCAATCTTAAAGTAAAGGTCTTATCAGGATGGACAAGTACTTCAGCAGGCACTATCATGCCATCTTCCATTTTAGCAGTTGCTTTGTTGAACTGATTTACAAACTCCATTATATTAAGCTGATGTTGACTCAGGGCCGGACCAACCGGAGGTGCCGGTGTTGCCTTTCCTGCCGGCAACTGCAACTTAAAGGATGTTTCTACTTTTTTTCCTTTTGAATCTGCCATTTTAATTCTCCTAAATTTTTTCTACCTGCAAGACAGTCAGATCTACCGGAGTAGGTCTTCCGAATATCGTAACCACGACTTTGAGCAGGTTCTTTTCCGCCTGAACATCATCAACAACCCCATTGAAGTTTAAGAATGGGCCATCAATTATCTTGACAGCATCTCCTACATCAAAATGATATTTTGGTTTCGGTGTTTCCTGAGTAACCTCTATATGCTTAAGAATCGTTGCAACTTCCTTTTCAGAAAGAGGAACAGGTTTTTTCCCCGAACCAACAAAACCAGTCACCTTTGGTGTATTCCTCACAAAATACCAGTTCTTATCATTCATTTCCATCTGAATAAGTATATATCCAGGGAAAGATCTCTTTTCGCTGATTATCTTTTTTCCATTCTTAATTTCGATAACATTCTCTTTTGGGATTACGATATCTGCAATGATCTCTTCAAGTTTGAATTTTTTTATTTTTTCTTTAAGTGCTTTAACAACGAATTCTTCGGCACCCGAAAAAACATGTATAATATACCACTGTTTAGACATTATGTTCCTTATTTAAAAACACCGATGATACTATTGATTATTTTTGAAAATATCATATCAACAACAAAAAGAAATACTCCAAAAATAAACGAAGAAACCAGGACCGCTATAGTTGTCTTAACAAGATCATTCTTGCTCGGCCAGGTAACTTTCTTCAGTTCACCTTTAACTTCCCTTAAATACTCCCCTATCCGTTTAAATATATTTTTATTTTTCATCTGTAAAGAAACAGGTCAGGAGGGGCTCGAACCCCCAACAGCCGGTTTTGGAGACCGGTGCTCTACCAATTGAACTACTGACCTATTTTACCTCCTTATGGGGTGTATGCTTTCTACATCTTGGGCAATACTTGTTTAAATTTAATTTATCCGTTGTATTGGATTTATTCTTCACTGTAGAGTAATTCTTCTCACTACATTCAGTACACATCAGCTGAAACTTTATTCTCTTCTCACTCTTTCCCATCTTTACTCAATGATCTCAGTTACAGATCCTGCTCCTATAGTTCTTCCGCCTTCCCTTATGGCAAACT
>CAYNUG010000102.1:0-8090 GCA_964400545.1 uncultured Clostridia bacterium
ATTTGAGTAATTAACAACATTAACAGTTAAAGTTTGCAATAAAACCAAAATGAAATAGTAGTTATATATAAATATTGAAATTATATAAAATATATATTGTAATATTGTCAGGGAAGGGAATCAGAATGGCCCACGTCGCCTCTTCAAATTAATTAGTTTTTTATGCATACGAACCGAACGGGAATTGGCGGGAAATAGAGACCGGAAGTATCCCTTTCGGTTTTGCTTCCCCTGACAGGATTGAGATCAATGCTTCCAATTGAACATTTCTTGACCCGTAGGTTAATATTATCGTTCCTGCATTTTTAAATTTTTTTACCGGATAAGGACTTCCGGCAAATACCAATATCAGATCTTTTCTAAGTTCCAGGATATGTTCTGTTAACGACAACTCCTTCACATTCATATTTCCATTAATCGAATGATTTAGTAGTAGTACATAATCTGATCCAACGATCTTATCTGTGTGTTCGTTTAAACTTTCACTATCTTTTTTTATCTGGATATATTTTATTCTTCGAAAAAGATCTCCAAATATTTTTTCGGTTTCGCTCCTTATTTTTTCACCAGAGAGATTCGCTGTATGGATATTTTTTTTCATATCAAGAACAAGTAATGTCCCTTTTTTTCTGATCGGGACAATATTAAGATCATTTTTCAGCAATGTGATCGACTCAATGGCAATTTTTTTTTCCTTTTTCCTGTTTCTTCTCAAAACGGGAACATTTGCATCCTTTACAGTTTTGATCTTTTTTTTCAATTTTTCGATTCTCTGCAACGATTCATCTACTCTATCTCGGTATTTTTTATTATCATTTATCTTCTTTCGAAATAACTCAACTAATTCTTTCTGAAGTACAATAGAATGGCTGACAGAAACAACATCTAAGGAAGTGTCAATGACTTTTTCAATTATCTGTTCGGATGAATAATTTTTCTTCACTGCATCCATTTCCAGACAGTCCGAAAATAAAACTCCCGAAAAACCAAGATCGTTGCGAAGAATATCTTTGGTTATACAAGGAGAAAATGTCGCGATTTCTTTTGAGATAGCCGGGAACAACACATGTGCGGTCATAATTGAGTCTATTCCCGCATTTATCAGCTTTTGAAAAGGAGGTAGATTAACTTCTGATAAAAACTTCATGTCGATATTAGATTCAGGGATCTCGAGGTGTGAATCCTTAAAAGTATGGCCGTGGCCTGGGAAATGTTTTCCGCAAGCAACAATTCTGCTCTTCTTTAAACCTTTAAAAAATGCACTTCCAAATTTAGCTACAATCAAAGGATCATCGGAAAATGCCCTTATACCTATCACCGGATTGTCCCCGGTTGTGTTAACATCCAGGACGGGAGCAAAGACCCCGTCGATGCCAAGAATATTTAACTCTTCTCCGATGATCTGACCGGCTTTTCTTGCATTTTTTATTTTTCCTGTGGCTGCCAGTCCCATGTGCGAAATAAGTGTACTACCCATTTCACCGAGACGGACAATCGGGCCACCCTCCTGATCTATAAAGATCATAGGTGGAGTTTCCCCTGCACGATGGATAGAACTGGTCAGCTTTTTAAGTTGTTCAGCTGAGGATATATTCCTGGAGAATAAAATAATGAACCCGATATTATAAGAATTTATGAATTCTTTCTCTTCGTCCGAAAGGATCTCACTTCTGACCCCGATCATAAAAAGTTGTCCGACCTTGTCGGTCAGATCGGGCATATCTGAATTGTTCATCAGAATATTGTGCGGAACTTATTTAATATTTTTTTTGAAAAGTCTCCTCTTTTTTACCATTTCATGATCAAAGTATTTCCATTGTCCGTGAATTTTTGTGTTGTTTTCCAGTTCCGGGTTTGATTCTACTATTTTGAATCCGTGCTCATTTGCAGATCTTGCCATTTCCAGCAGCATCATAAGGTCTATTCCTTTTCCCCGTTGGTGTTTTCTGATACCGGCAAGATAAAAATCCATACGATCGTTCTTTTTTAGTGCTTTTAAAAGGTGAAACCAACCGAAAGGCAACAAATGTCCGTTCGCTTTTTGCATTGCCTTTGAGAGACTTGGCAGTGCGAGCAGAAAACCTGCAACCTCATCTTTTTCAGTTGCAGCAACAATGACAAGATCCTTCTCAACAAATGAGAGATACTTTTTTATATAATAGCTGACCTGTCTTTTACTCAGGGGTACGGTACCGTACAGATCATCAAATGCCTCATCAACTACTTCGAAAATTTCTTCCGCCCAATCTTTTATCAGTTCTTTGCGGTTTTTAAACTTCAATAATCTGATATTGCTTCTCTCTCTGAGCCTTTCTGCAATCTTTAACAGTTTCGGAGGCATTTCATCCATATTCGGGATCTTAGCGTTGAACTCAACCCAGTCTATTTCTTTTTCCATACCGTTTTTTTCCATTAATTTAATGTAGTATGGATGATTATAATAAACTGCGATTGTAGGAATTTTATCAAACCCTTCATAAAGCATTCCCTCGGGGTCAAGATCAGTAAATCCGTGAGGGCCGGTAATTGTGTTCAGCCCTAATTCTTTTGCCCAACTTTCAACAGCTGATAAAAGTGCATCTGCAACATCCTGATCATCGATAGAATCAAACCAACCGAACCTTATATTTTTTGTGCCATATTTTTCATTAGCGATGATACTGTTGATCCCGGCTATCCTGCCTACCGGTTTCCCATCTTTAAAAGCCATAAATAATTTTGTTTCAGCATGGTCGTAAGCCGGGTTCTTATCCTTATTAAATAACTCCATGTCATCCAGGATCAGGGGTGGAACCCAATATTTATTTCCTTTAAAAATCCCGAATGGAAATTTCACAAATTTTTTCAGATCTTTTTTTGATTCAATTGTTTTGATTTGTATGCTCATATATTTTCCTCTTAGATTGATTATATAACAAAAAATAATTAAAATTAAATAGGTTCAAAATAATTTTAAAAAGTGCCTGGTTCATTAAAAAATGAAAATTACATATCTGAATAGGAATACAAAATTCCCGAATCCTTTGAATGCTGATAAAAGTGGTATTCTTGCCATCGGAGGTGCATTAACAAAAAAAAGACTTATTGAAGCATATTCAGCCGGGATATTCCCATGGTATTCAAAAGGAGAGCCGGTCATGTGGTGGTCTCCTGATCCCCGAATGTTGTTGCTGCCCGATGATATTCATGTATCGAGAAAGATGAGAGCATTGTTGAATAGAGAAGAGTTTAATGTTACCGTGGACAAAAATTTTGAACAAGTAATTGAAAATTGTAGAATGCCCCGTATGAATGAAGATGGGACATGGATCACTCCCGAAATGAAGAAAGCTTATACAGAACTTCATCATGAGGGTTTTGCTCATTCAATAGAAGTTTGGAGGGATGATGAATTGGCTGGAGGATTATATGGAATATCCTTTGGGAAGATGTTCTTTGGTGAATCGATGTTTTCCAAAGTTGCTAATTCCTCAAAATATGGTTTTATAAAACTTGCAGAATACTTAAAGAGCAAAGATTTTCTATTCATCGATTGTCAGATCGACTCCCAACATCTAAGAACTCTTGGTGCCGCTCCGGTAGAGCGTAGAGAATTTCTCCGAATTCTTGAGAAAGGGATAAAGAATAACGGGATTAGTAAAATTACATTTCCTGAGATCGTTTGATAAAGTATTGTTTTTTTAAATTCCGCCAATTTGATAACACCCTTTATTATTGCTTTTTTTTAAGTATTCTGCTACTATCGGACAATGGGAAAGACCAAAATAATTTTCTCTGTTTTAACTATTGTAATAACACTTTTTTTAGTGCGAACTGCAATAAAGTTTAATGAGAAAACCATCCCGGAAAAATTCACAGTTCCTGTCATTCAGGTGACCGGTATTTCGAAGGGCAGCAATCTTTTCCAAGATCTCTCGTTAGAGACCCCTCTAACTGTCAGCGATACATTATCTACTAAAGATCTGAGAGTTAAAACAGATTCTCAAACAGCATTCGAACTTTTTTACAAAGAGTGTTTTCTTAATATCCTTCCTGACTCCTATATTTATTACAACTCCCGGAGAAAGTCTCTTAGCCTTATCTCGGGTGAATTATACTGGGAAAAAGCAGGAAATTCTCCGGTGAAGATCAATATCGGTGAAGATGAAACATTTCTTTCAATTTCGTCTTCAGGCCGGGTCAGGAAGAGTTCCGACGGGAGTCTTGCTGTATGGAGTTATAAAGGGGGAAGCAAACTTTCAATACCGGAAGAAGATTTAATTGATATTCCTTCCGGGCAATATTTTGTTGTTGATAGCAGGAAAGCCGGGACATTCTTGCCGATACCGAAAGCAACTACTTATATTTCTCCTGAAAAAAAAGATGTTCACATAAAAAAGATAATGGATTTCCTTGTTAAAATAGATTGGAAATTTGTACAAGGTGCGACAGAGTATAAAGTTAAACTTTACCCTTCTCCTTTAAGAGAGAATATTTTGCTCGAAAAGATCGTTGCATCAAATAGGACAGGGATAGATCTTGAAGAGTTTGAGCAGACGAGGGAGTTTTATTGGGAAATCCTACCCTTGAGTAAGGACAGGATTGAGGGTGAACCCTCTACTATGGGGGAAATCGATCTGTTCGGGGTTTTGATCAGAGAAGAGAAGGATCGCAGATCACCTGAACTTGCAATAACTTCTATGACCGTTAATGGAAATATGGTCCTGATCAGAGGAGATGCTGACATCAATTCTGAACTCTACATAGATGAAGTTCCGGTAAAGATTGATAGTAACGGCATTTTTATTTATACAAAAAGATATAAAACACTTGGACTGAAGCAGATAGTTTTTAAGATTATTTCCCCCTCGGGGGTTGAGTTGGTCCAGACAAAACAGGTGCGAATATATGAGGAATGAAGAGTTGGTAAAATTGATACCACTGTCAGTGCCGGGAGATAAATAATGGGTATGTTAGCAAATTTCAGAGACTATTTGGGTGCAGACCTTGCAATTGATCTTGGTACGGCAAATACGCTGGTGTATCGTAAAGGGAAGGGTATTGTAATTAGAGAACCCTCTATGGTTGCTGTTATAAAAAGCACCGGGAAAATTCAGGCTATTGGAAGGGAAGCAAAAGAAATGCTGGGGAAGACCCCGGGAAATATTGTAGCAATAAGACCATTGAAAGATGGAGTTATTGCTGATTTTGAAATAACAGAAAAAATGCTTGAATACTTTATTAAAAAAACCAGGGGTAACAAGAGCTTTTTTAAACCCAGGATTGTGATCGGAGTCCCTTCAGAGATCACTCAGGTTGAAAGAAGGGCGGTTAAAGATGCTGCACTCAGAGCCAGGGCAAGTGAAGTCATTCTTATTGAACAGGCTATGGCTGCTGCGATAGGTGCAGATCTTCCTATAACGGAGGCCGGAGGGAATATAATTGTTGACATCGGTGGAGGTACAACAGATGTTGCAGTCATTTCTTTGTCAGGGATAGTGATATCAAAATCTATCAGAACTGCCAGTAATGAGATGGATGAATCGATTATTGGATATATAAAGAAAAAATATAATCTTCTGATCGGTGAAAGAACAGCAGAGCAGATAAAAATCGAGATCGGGTCTGCGTATCCACTTGATGAAAATCTGGAAATGGAGATTAAAGGACGTGACCTTTCCCATGGAATTCCGAAAGTAATAACTATTACAGATAATGAAATAAGAGAAGCACTCGAACCTGTAGTATATCAGATTATTGAAGCGATCAGAGTTACTCTGGAAAAAACGCCACCGGAACTTGCAGCAGATATTGTTGACCGGGGTATCATTCTGGCTGGCGGAGGATCGTTATTGAAGAACCTTGATAAAAGATTAAGAGAAGAAACGTCTCTTGCGGTTTTTACTGCCGAGGATCCTCTTACAAGTGTAGTAATAGGGACAGGAAAGATCCTTGAAAACCTCGATCTTCTGAAGAAGGTCGGACATAATTATTAATTAAGTTTACCGGATAGAAAAAGTGTACAGACAAGAGAACCGCTCTCAAAAAAAAATTGCAATACTACTATTAATTCTTTTTATTAATCTGATCCTCATTTCAAATAATGTTGTTTTAAAAAACAACAGATCAATACTTCAGAATACCCTGCATCTTTTAGTATATCCTTTCCAGATGATATTTATGAAAGGGTCGGATTATATATCCAGGAAGCTTAAATCCTATGTATTTCTGAAGAATTCTTATAAAAAACTCCTGAAAATAAAAAAGAAGCAGTCCGCACTTCGCTATGAAAATTATCTTCTAAAAAAAAATCTTAATGATTTTGATTTTGCAAAAAAAGCACGGAAGAAGTTTGATGGATTTCTTATTGCGGAAGTCATATCAATTGATTCCGGGTTCCCTTATGGAGGAGCAATTATCGACAGGGGATATTTCTCCGGCATTAAGAGTGATATGGTTGTCGTTAACCAGGATATGGAGCTTGTAGGAAAGATCGTTGAACCTATTTCAATGTTTTCTTCGAAAGTCAGATTTATTACAAATCCTATGGGGGGGGTCGGAGCATATATTGAGAAGAATAAGCTTGAAGGATTGCTTAAAGGGCATAATTCAAAGAAATGCAGTTTTAATTATCTTATTGAAAATAAACCAGTAGAGATAGGTGATATTGTGATTACATCAGGCACTGACGAAATATTTCCTCCATATATTAAAATTGGAAAGGTTATAAGCATTGAGAAGAAGGTTTTGTTGCAAAATATTTTTGTTAAGCCCTATTTTACCGAGAAGTCAATAAAAAAGTTGATCGTGATGAATAATGAATAAAAGAAGATTCCGTTTTGTTTTAGTTTTATTTCTTATGTTGCTACAGGTACTGGTTAACCTATATCTGAATGAATTTAATATCAATATCGATTTTGTGTTTTTGATCCTTGTTTACTTTGCATCAAGAAGGAATTTTCTCAGCTCAATGATCGTTGCAACAATTGTAGGATGGTCAATAGATCTTTTTAACAGTCAGATCTTAGGAGTTTTCGGTTTTTCCAGGGTTGTAATAGCGTTTATAATATTTGAAATAATTATTTTTATCGATTTTAAAAAACTCAGTTTTTCTTTTCTTTTTATTTTCATCTCTCTCTCTTTATCAAACCTGATCGCAAATTTATTTTTAATAATGATCAGTAATTATGGGCTAAGTATCGGAATGCTCGTTTATCAGCCACTTCTGACAGGTATGTTCGCCGTTCTCCTTGTGAGTTCCGATAGGATCAAAGAGGCGATCAATGTTTATTGAGAGAAGACAGATAGATGGTAATGAAGAAAAGAGAATTACTATTACTTCAAATTTGATTCTAATATTAATATTTGTTTTCCTCTTTTTTTCATTCTGGAATATTCAAGTGTTGAAAAAGGAATACTATTCTATGTTATCGATACGGAATATTTTAAAAGAAGTTACGATCAAGGCACCGAGAGGTCTCATATTAGACAGAAACGGGAAAATACTTGCAGAGAACCGACTGAGTTTCAACCTTTTTATTATCAGGGAAAACATTAGTGATATGGAGAAGTCTGTGAAAACAGCCGTAGAACTGACAGGACTTTCTAAAGATATTATTAATGCGAGAATAAAAAAATTCCGTAACTATCCGGGATTTTATAAAATTCTTTTAAAGAGAGATATGAATTTTAAAAAGGTTATTTTCCTTGAAAGTCGTTTGGATAACTACCCGGAATTCACGATCGATCAGGAACCAGCTCGAAGATATCCATATGGAAGTTCTGCATCTCATATTTTAGGTCATCTTGCAGAGCTTTCTCCAGATGAATTTAATGTGATGAAGAATGAAGGTTATTTGCTTGGAGACCAGATCGGAGTAAGTGGTGTGGAAAAAAGTTATGAAAAAGATCTGAGGGGAGTAGATGGTCACAGAACAGTAATAAGGGATAATCTCGGTCAGATAAGGAAGACCGTTGATATAGAAGATCCCGAAATAGGGGAAACTCTTGTACTCACGGTTGATATTGAACTCCAGAGATTCATTGAAGAATTATATAAAGATGTCTTTGAATTATTAAAAAATGTTCAAATTGCCGAAAATTTTAATTTA
>CAYNUG010000103.1:0-8087 GCA_964400545.1 uncultured Clostridia bacterium
TTTGTATCAATTTCACTACAATAAGTATTACTGATACAATTTGAGTTAAAAATATTATAAGAAATGCTATTATCAGTCTTTTTTTCATTGAAAAATTTTATATTATCTCTGCTCTAAAGTCAATCGGTCAGGATCAACTAAACAACTTCTCCGCTTTTTTGGGAAGAGAACCGAAACTTCCGTTCGACAGCAGAACAATAATCCTCCTATCTTTAAGACCGATGTTTTTCAAAAAAGTTTCAAATTCAGAAATTTCTTCAACGGCAGTCCCTTTTTTCCCGCGGGCATTAAGCTTATCGACAAGGGTATCAATATTTAACCTTTCTCCTTCAGGTACACGGGATATCCTTTTCGGGATCTTTATCATTATCTCGTCCGCAATGGAAAGTGAATCTGTGAGTCTCTCTTCAAAATAGCTGTTCTTAAGGCTCCAACTTGCAGGTTCGAACAATGCTGTCAGGATCTTTCCGGGATAAAGTTCTTTAAGGCTGGACAATACTTCCCCTATCGATGTCGGATGATGTGCAAAATCTTCATACAGTACCGAATCCCCTTTTACTCCTATCTTTCTAAGTCTCCGTTCAACTCCGTTGAAACCTTCTACAGCATTCCTGATGGTATCAAGGGGTATACCGACATGAATTCCTGCAATAATTCCGGCAGTAAGATTATGAACATTATATTTTCCCGGAAGATTTGTAACAAATGGAAGCTTTTCCCCATTTCTTATAATATTAAAACTGAAGCCTTCATTATGCTTTATAATATCATTTATAATAATATCTCCATTTCCGGTCCCATACGTAACCACAGGAGATATACTCCCTTTAATAACTTCTCCGTTCATTTTATTATCGGAACTGGATATTATCAATCCACCTGAAGGAACCTGATTTACCAGATTTTTAAATGCAGAGGAATATTCCCTTTCCGTCTTGAAAAAATCGAGGTGATCATATTCAAGAGAAGAAAGAATAAGGATATCAGGAAAATATTTAAGGAACTTGGATGACCTGTCAAAGAAGGAGGTTTCATATTCATCTCCCTCACAAATAAAATGATCTCCCCCTCCGGAAGAATAATTAGAACTTAGGTCAACCGGTTTCCCACCGATAAAATATCCGGGATCAAGCCCTCCGGCACTAAACAAAAATGCAAGGAATGAACTTATTGTGGTCTTCCCGTGTGTCCCTGCGACAACAACAGATATTTTTTCAGATATGAAGAACTTTTTTAGAGCTTCAGCCATTGAATAGAACTTGAGTTTTTTATTCAGAATAAATTCAGCCTCTGGATTTCCTCTTGATATAATATTGCCGATAACACAAACATCTACATCAGGCGGTATATTCTTTTCCGAATATCCTTCAAAGATCTTAACCCCCATTCGCTTAAGTATAGGCCCGGTCGGTGGGTAGAATGAAACATCAGACCCATAGACATCAAATCCCTTTTCCCGGAACAAACCCGCCAGAGAACTCATCCCCGTACCGGCTATTCCACTCAAAAAGACCTTCATCAGATCACTCCTTTCTCCCTTATACTTACTCCTTCAAATTCAGAAGTATCGATACTGACAGCAATCCCCAATGGAAGTGTTTTTGCGTATGAAGAATGTCCAAACGGCATATCGAAAAGGACCGGATAGTCAAAATCGTCAAAATATTTTGTGATCGAAGAATAGAATAGTGATTTTTCTTCTTCATTTGTGAAGCATCCCGGGAATTCCCCGAAAATAATCCCTTTGATCCCGGAAAAAAAGTTTATCTCCGATAATTGCCACATCATCCTTTCAAGCCGGAAAGGTCTTTCATTCAGATCTTCAAGAAGAACTATCCTGTCTTTTGTCTCGGGGAAATGGCGCGTTCCACACAATGATACCAGATTTGAGAGGCAACCTCCGGTTACTATTCTTTTTACCTTCCCTGGCTGCAAGACCTTCCCTCCGATCTTGATCTCATTATAATTTCCACTCAACATATTGACCAGATTCTCTCTGTCATATTTTTTTTCCGATACCGTTGAATATGCCATGGGCCCGTAGAAAACCGGCATATCCGATATGCTCATGATCTTCCATAACATATAACTGACATCTGAAGAACCTATTACAATTTTCGGTTCTATATTTTTAAAAAATTCGAGTTTATCAAGCAGCATATTTGATCCATATCCGCCTCTTGCTGCCCATAAAGCCTTGATAGAACGATCTGTCATAAAAGTGTTAATATCCCTTGCCACCTCATTCGGAGACTTACCGGTATACCCGGAATTCTTATAAATATTATCGACTTCAACAGGAATATAACCCATCTCTTTTATTTCATTTATTCCATTCTGCCGATAAGGTTCTTTTACCGGAGAGGAAGGAAGAAAGATTCCTACTTTGTTTCCGGCAATAAGTTTCGATGGTTTAATCATCCTGTTCCTCTTCTCCATTTGCATTCAAAGGAAGTGAGATCTTCACTATTGTTCCCGAACCTCCACTCTCATAAATGATCGAACCTTTATGAAGGTCAATTATCCTCTTCACTATAAATAATCCTAATCCGGTTCCGCTTGATTTTGTCGAAAAGTCCTCATCAAAGAGTTTATCAAGAACTATTCCCTCTATCCCTGACCCATTATCCTTAAGTCGTATATCAATATTGTTTCCACTTACATGCAGGGAAAGGATTATTTTGCCATTCCTGCTCTTTATCGATTCAACAGAATTTGTCAACAGATTTTTCAGGATTTGTGTGATCTTAACTTTATCAAGCCGGACTTCCGGAATATTATCCCCCGATTCAAAACGGAATTCAATATCCTTGTATACCTGTTTCAATTTAAATATTTCATTTTTGCATAACTCGGACAGATCGAACTTACTCACATCGATCTTATCAAGATTGGAAATATCAAGAAAACCGAGTGAGATATTTCTCAGATGATCAGTCTCTTCTATGATATATCTGACGGATTCTGTGATCAGATCCTCATAATCCACCCTTTTATCCTTTAAAGACTTGAGAATCTGCTCGGCTGACAATTTGATCGGGGTTAAAGGATTCTTGACCTCATGAGCGATCCATCTGCTTATTTTGATCAGGGTCTTCATTCTTGCTATATCCGATACATTTTTTTTCTGTTCACGAATCCCTGATATCATGGAATTAAATCCTTTAAAAAGGTTCTTTATTTCAATTTCACCCGGCATTTCCGCAATTTCTTCCAGTTCTCCTATCCCTACCATTGACATTTTATTGTTCAGAATATTGATCGGAGAAAGTATTTTTCTTCTGAACAGAAACGCAAGAAGAATACCGATCACTGTGAGAACAAAGAATAGATTTACTATGAAGTTTGAAAATATCTCAGGCCCGGTTAATATATCACGACCTGTTCCTGTAAAATCCAATCTGACAATATAATCTGATATTTTAAAAAATATCCTCGAAGAATCACTTTCCCTGTCCATAAAGAATTTTTCACTTTCCTCAAGAAGCTCGGGAATCCGTGAACTTACCAGAACAGGGATCTCAGAATTAATGATCTTGTTATAATTCGAAGTATCCATAAGCTTGTTATCTTTGTAAATAGAAATATCCGAACTGAGTATCTTTGAAAGAAAGAAAAGATCATCTTTCTCAAGAATCGAATTCTGCTGAATAATATCACCGATTATATTATATGCCACTCCCCCGCTGTTAAAGATCTCCCTCCTAAATACGACCTCACGATTTCGTCTGTTGAATTGTATTGTAAACAATGAGAATGTTATTGCTGAAAAAAGTGAGATAAGTATTAGAATAACAAAAACCTTGAATGAGAAGGTCCTGAGGAATATCTTCCACCCTGAATTCAGAAATTTTCTGAAATTCAGAAATCCATTTACAACAAGGAGCAGAAGGAAGATCTTTATTATATTGGCCGAGATCCCGCTTATGGAAGTCCTCGGGAAGAATACTATCAAAGTATCTTCATTGCTCTCAAACATATATCCTACAAATTTTGTTTCCATGAAATCAAATTCTATCCAATTTTTTCCATACGACTCACTTCTGTTCAGATTCCTGATATCTATATTCGAAGGATTTTCTATCACCTGCATCTTGCTATTCAATTTGATATAACTTATATCATCCCCGTTTATCCTGTCATCAAGTGTAAATATATTGCTGTCAGGATGATCTCGCGTTATCAGATCAGAACTGTTCATGACCTGAATAATTATCTTCCCAAGATATTTGCTCTCCTTAAAAATATTAATAGAAGCCACGGCAATAGATATGGTCCTTCCGAAATATTCTGCTTTGAACTCATCTATCATCCAGAACGGGAACATATTTTCAGTAACAACATTGAGATACGGAATTCGGTATGAGAAAGAGTTTATGATATTATCATCTGCAGAAATAACAAAAATTCCTGATGCAATATTTTCCTTCATTGCAATACTTCTTCTCCATATCTTTTCAAGTTCCATATTTTTATTATCATCAAAATATAAGGTCAGATCTTCATTCCTCAGATGAATATTATGGATCAACTCCCTTGAAATAAACTTCGCATAATTGTTCTGGTTGGAAAATATATTTTTAAGACTTACACTTATAAAATCTTTTTTTTCAGATTCGGAAAAGGATAATAGGACAAGAAAGATCGAGATCGAGATCATCAGGACGCGGATGATCTCCATAAATAAATTATTCCTGTGGAGAATACTAAATAAAAGCATTAGTGATAGGATAACGGGAACAATAAAATTTATATGCAGAATAAATACGGAAAAAAGGATAAACAATATATTAAATAGTATCAGGAACAGGACCCAAAATCGCTTTCGGGGATGATCACTCCTCCCGGATACCTTGAAAGGGATAAGGAATATTATAAACATGGATAAAATGAATATCAGATAATTTATGCTGGAACTAAATGTAGTATATGCAAAGTTGAGTGATTTTATCAGAACCACAGATAAATATAATGATATAACCATTGTCACAACACCCACAGCATCTTTTTGCCTTTCATTTTTTATTTTTGCCGCACCCCTGGTCATAGCCAGGAAATAAAGTACAGAAAAATAAAAAAAGAAATAGATGGACCGGATCTCAAAACCCAGGATCTTTAGGTAAATTGAATTATTCGCATATAATCTCAGCAAAAAGAACATTGCAATAATAAAAATGAGGACTGTAACAAACTTTATGTATTTCATCCTTGACGGAAGAAGAAACATAAACAGTAAAACAAAGATAAGATAAAACAAAAAGAATTTTTTCCCTGAAATGACCTTCCAGTGATTAAAATAATCCTGAGCAGAAAATTTTATCACAAGAAATATTTGATTGTTCCCGTTAGCAGAAAGATGATCAACATAAAAAACTCCGGTATTGTTATCATATTGGACACCGCTCTCGTTAGTATATGAAGGATTACTATAAAAATTAATATCTTCAGATATGAAAGGAAACTGATCTTTAATTCTTTTGAATATGTTTTCTGATGGTTTATATTTCTTAATATAGTAAACATTTTCATCGAATTTATCTATGAAATATAGATAATCTTCTTTTTTTATGAACTTCCATTCACCCGGTTTGATATTTGAAGATTTGAAGTAAAATACCTCCCCGAAATATGAATCAATAACTCCGTCCTTAATTATTACCAGTGATTCTCCAGGAAGCATTTCGTCGTACCTCAATACACTGACCCTGAATCTTTTGTACAATTGATCTGCCCTGAATTTCAGGTCATCAATCTCTTCACCTATCTTCCTCTCCTGATCATCAATACTGTTCAGGACAGTTTTGCTCATATTTTTCAATGGTGGAGGATTCCTGGTGTGGAGTAAGAACAATATTGGCATGGTCAGGATCAGACCGAAAACAATAGATCCCGCTAAAGTCTTATTCCTCTCAGATAATACAAAACCCATTCTTTTCCTTTTCTTTTCATAAAAAATATCAATTTGTAAAACTCATTTTTTCCATTCCTGAAGTTTTTTAATTTCAGGTTAAGCGATTGAACTGCATAATCCTCCCAGATATGCTTGGATATCCATTCAAGCGAAATAACTTTATACTCTTCCATAATAAACGAAAGTTCTCTTGCAAAT
The DNA here is from genome assembly GCA_964400545.1 of uncultured Clostridia bacterium. Classification (GTDB taxonomy): domain Bacteria; phylum Acidobacteriota; class Aminicenantia; order UBA2199; family UBA2199; genus UBA647. The sequence continues at coordinate 6,110 of CAYNUG010000103.1, forward strand.
CTCTTTTTATTATAATGTCCTCTGAGCGAAAGAGGTTTCTCCATATTTACAGAGACAGTTTCAGTACAGACATTCTCGAATCCGTTGTAATTTCCTGAAACGATCGAATTCTGGATCGGTCCCATCAGCAGGTAATGCTGAACAAATATCATGAATATCAGTAAAGATCTCATCTTACAAATATCACCACTTCACGACAAACATCAGATCAATAATGAATAATACTATTGACATTATATCCGCTCAGTTTTTCTCTTCCCTTCAGAAAATCGAGTTCGATAAGGAATTCTATCCCCTTAATACTTCCATTTAACCGGTTTACAAGTTTAACAACGGCTTCCGCAGTCCCTCCTGTTGCAAGAAGATCATCGACAATAAGGATGCTCTCATCTTTTTTAATACTATCTTCATGCAATTCTATTGTGTTCTTTCCATATTCAAGGGAATAACTTTCACTTATGGTCTTGAAAGGTAATTTCCCGGCTTTACGCGCAGGAACAAAACCGGCATCCAGAATATAAGAAAGCATCCCCCCGAAAATAAATCCTCTGGCTTCGATTCCGACTACCTTATCGATCCCCTTTCCTTTATACTGACCTGCGATCTTATCTATAACTTTTCTAAATGCTTCATTGTCGATCAGCAGGGTCGTGATATCTTTAAAAATTATCCCTTTTTCCGGGAAATCCGGAATATCTCTGATATATTTTTCAAATTCCAATCAACCTCCTGTGTATTTTAGGATAATAATATATTAGAATAGAAAAAGGAACCTGAACCGGTAACAATCATTCATTTGAGCAAAAAGATCCGGTACATGGTTAACAGATCAACTCCAGGAGGAAATATGTTCAAAGAGCTTAAGAACAAAGTTGCTCTCGTTACGGGAGCAACGTCAGGAATAGGATATTCAACTGCAATAAAATTTGCTGAACTCGGTGCGAAGGTATTTATTACAGGAAGAAATGAGGAAAAGCTTAAAGAGCTGAACAATAAATTGAAAGATCAGACCGATTCGGAATATCTTCCCGGAGATCTTTCTGACCAGGGATTCCGTGAATCACTCATAAAAAATGTTTTAACAAAATTTTCCAGTTTGGACGTTCTCGTGAATTCTGCAGGTATAATCGGATCCGGTTCTATTGAAGATACTCCCATGGAAGAATATGACCGGATGATGGACATTAATCTGAGAAGTATCTTCCACCTAATCCAATTATCGATCCCTCATCTTGAAAAAACAAAAGGAAATATAATAAATATCAGTTCAATTACCGGTCTGAGAGCTTTCCCCGGGGTAATTTCTTACTGTATCAGCAAAGCCGGGCTTGACCAACTTACAAGATCCGCTGCACTTGAGCTCGCCCCGAAAAAGATCAGAGTAAATGCGATCAACCCCGGAGTAGTCGAAACCAAACTTCATCTGAACAGCGGAATGAACACGGAAAAATACGAACAGTTTAAAGAACACAGTAAAGAAACACACCCTATAGGAAGGATCGGGAAGCCGACAGAGGTTGCTGATCTTATCATATTTCTTGCTTCTGACAGTGCTGCATGGATAACCGGTGTTACTTATAGTATAGATGGTGGCAGACAGCTGACCTGTGCCAGGTAGGATTTGGGATTTAGGGGATGGGATTTGGTGAATAAAGAGATTGAAAATATGGGTATAAAGAGGGATCTTACAATATGGAAAACAAATTTAGGAGGAGGAAATTATGATAAGTCATGAAATAGATTTTGAGATATTTGGTGATGATATGCAGGTGGTCGAAATAGAACTCGATCCACAGGAAACAGTTATTGCAGAAGCAGGTGCAATGAACTGGATGGATGATGGTATTATATTTGAAGCGAAGATGGGTGACGGATCAAAACCGAATGAAGGATTCTTCGGGAAACTCCTCGGTGCAGGGAAAAGGATGATCACCGGTGAATCGTTGTTTATGACCCATTTCACTAATGGCGGTTCAGG
>CAYNUG010000104.1:0-7861 GCA_964400545.1 uncultured Clostridia bacterium
TGTCTGTTAATGACAGATACAGAATCATTGAAGATATCGGTTCCGGAGGATTTGGGAGTGTTTTCAAAGCATGGGATGAATTTCTAAAAAAAAATGTTGCACTAAAGTTCCTTGATCCTGAGATCAGTCGGGATAAGAAAAAATTTATCCGTGTTAAAAGAGAAATAAATATATCACAGAAAATTTCGGACGAACGGATCATAAAAATATTTGATATTGAGTATTTTGATGATATCCCTTTTCTTATAATGGAATTTATTGAGGGAGAGAATCTTAAAACTATTCTAAGTAGCGGAAGGTTTACCGGCTGGAAAGAGTTCAAACCTGTTTTCTTAGAAATTTTGAAGGGGATCAAATCTCTTCATGACAAGAACATTATTCACCGGGATATTAAACCATCCAATATTATTTTCACTACCGAAGGGAAGGTGAAAATAATTGATTTCGGATTATCAAAAGAATTGGGAGATAATGAAAAAACATCTTCAGTCGGTGAGATAATCGGTTCCCCCAAGTATATGTCACCTGAACAGATCCGGGGAGAGGATCTTGATCCTGCCTCGGATGTTTACCAATTGGGACTGATTCTTTTTTTCACTCTGGTTCCCTATGATGATGGAGAAAGGGAGAGTTCGACGATCGAACAATTAATGGAACGGATCAACTCGGATCCCCGGAAAGTTTATGGTTTTAAAACATCTATATCGAAATTCCTTAAATTTGGTATATATAAAGCTCTTGAATCTGAAAAAAGATCAAGATTCGGAAATGTTGATGAAATGATCCGATATTTCAGTTCGGGAAGTGTATCCATACTGACAAGGATATTTGATTTTTTTAAAAGGAAAAGAAAGAAGATCTATGTTTTAATTACAGTTATATCTGTTTTAGTGTCAATTTTGTTGATTTATTTAAAAGGATCAAGGGTCATGTCCGAGATGGATATGAAGGGATCAAAACTTGAAGTTTCCAATAAATTCGGTGTTGATCTGTTCAGAAAGGATTTTTCTCCGATGAAGATCAGGAATGTCCTTCCGTTGGAAATTGCAAGGGATTTCCGAAAGTTAAAAACAAGAGGATTAAAAAAGAGTTATTTAAAAAGAGATCTGAAAACTGCTGTTGTATTTTTGTCAAAAGATAACCTTTATAAAGATATAGTTGATCTTCCTTTGAAATCTGAAAAGTATGCAAGTAGGGTTTCTCTGATTGATAGTTATGGGAATGATGTTTATACACAAATCTTCCATTTGAAAAATGATTATTTGCAAAGGTCCTTATTCTCCGGGTGGATGGATTTTTCAGCTATAGAAAGTGATGATATCGACGGTGATGGAAAAGATGAAATACATTTTTTTATTTATCAGAATATGAGTATGTTTCCTGCCGGTTTTTGTATTATTGATGAACTGGATTTTCATGTTGTATATAACTATGGGCACATAGAGGATTTTTCACTTTACAAGGGAGAAAACGGAGAGAACAGGGTTCTGTTAGTGGGTATGAGCAATCTGTTAAGTCATTTTAAGTTCATCAGTGATATTGATATCGATAAATCTTCAAATATTCAATTACCTCCGTTTCTCAATGAAAATCTAAATAAAAATATTCCGAATTATCATTATATTCTGATCCCTCACAGAGTTTGTATAAAAAGTGACAAGTGGAGCGAGGGTGGTTCGATCATATTCAAATCTCAAAGTAACGATAATCTTTATGAACTTAATAAGAACTGGGATCTTATCGTAACCAGGAATGGCAAGGTATCGATTTATAAAGATGACCAGCAGGATATTGCGGATCTTATGTATTATCTGAGCCTGGCGTTTCAGAAAAAGATAATGAGAAAGGTCACTCTTGATCCGTTCTTGGAGATTGAAAAGGCACTTGAATTAAATATAACAAATCCCATTCTTAAATCTCTATTATACTATTATGCAGGAGATCAGTATTTAAGTTCGGGAATCTACACCAATGCTGAGAAGTATTTTCTCTCAGCTAAGGATATTTGTCCGGAAAATTTTGATGTTGATCAGAAATTAGCTGAACTTTATTTCCTGTCCGGAAGAAGTGATAAATTACGTAATGAACTTGAGAAAAGGTCAATGGGGTTTTCTAAGTTTTTCGGGTTGGGTGATTTCGGAGTTAAGTTATTTAAAACATATGTTTACCTGAATTCAGGAGAATTCAGGTCTGCTGCTGATATATCCGGAAGTAATAAAAAGGCCAATAACTATTTGGGGGCTATGATCTCGCTTTTCTCAGGTGATTATTCTAAATCTTTTCAAGAATCTTCCAGACTCATAGGAAGCAAAGTAACACCATTTACACTTTCCGAAGCAAGATTACTTTATTCTCGGGCAGTTTTACTGAATTATCTGATGAATGAAGGTCCAGATGCGGTAACGGACAAAGATCTGAAACTTGCAGATTTCTATTTTTCAGATCTTGCGGTAAATTCTTTACTTGACGGTCACCTCGCAGCTATGTCAAGAGCGTATTTTATGGCACTTAACGGTGATAAAAGGAGTGCGGGGAAATATGCAGATGAAACTATGGAAAAGCTAATAAGGATCAGCAGGGGGGAAATGAATGCCAGGTTGTGGCTTTTCTATGATTCATTTATATATGGAAAAACAATGGAACTCCTAAATTATAAAAATAAAGCTAACAGAGGTTACAATTTGTCGATCAAAGCAAATCCCTACACTGATCTTACACAAAGATCGAGGACTGCGATCAAAAGGATATAAAAAGTGAATTCTCTTTCGGGTTAATTTAAACAAAAGAACTGAAATTGATTACACACCGAGATAAGCTTTTTTCAGATCCGGATCATTCAGGAGTTTCGCAGATTCCCCTTCCATAGTAATGATCCCGGTATCAATGACATAGGCATAATCTGAATTTTCAAGTGCAAGTCGGACATCTTGTTCTACAATGAATATAGTTTTCCCTGAAGCATTCATGTCCTTGATTATGTCTATAAGATCATCCACAATGACAGGGGCCAGCCCCAGAGACATCTCATCTATCATAAGCAGGTCCGGATCTCCCATGAGACCTTTCCCCAGAGCAAGCATCTGCTGTTCACCACCGGAAAGACTTCCGGCTTTCTGTCTTTTTCTATCAAATAATACAGGAAAAAGCGAGAAGGTGTTTTTCATATCTTTTGATATATTTTTGTCTTTTCTTGAATAAGCACCCATTAAAAGATTTTCTTCAACACTCATATCAGGGAAAAGCTTCCTCCCCTCCGGAACATGAATTATTTTTTTCCTGATTATCTTATCCGGAGTCAGGTTATTTATATTACTCCCTTTGTATACAATTAGACCGGAGTCGGGTTTGATCAGACCTGAAATAGTTTTTAACAGTGTGGTCTTGCCGGCACCGTTGGAACCTATTAGTGCGACAATCTTTTTTTCCGGGATATTTATTGAAACATCACGGAGTATTTTTATATCTCCGTATCCTGCATTCAGATCCTTTATTTTAAGAAGTTCCATTATTATCTTACCAATTGTTTATATCTTTTTCCAAGATAAGCTTCTATGACCCTGTCATCATTGAGAACCTGCATCGGAGTTCCCTCTGCGATCTTTTTGCCATGATGCAGAACAAATATTCTGTCCGTTATGGCTTTGATGGCCCTCATCACATGTTCTATTATCAATATTGAAATCCCCCTTTCCTGTATCTTTTTAATGATCTCAACCGAATTATCTATCTCAATATGATTGAGTCCCGCCATTACTTCATCGAAAAATATGATCTCCGGATCCATTGAAAGGACCTTTGCCATTTCCAGTCTTTTTCTTGAAGCAACGCTCAGATTATCCGCCCTGGTGTTAATGTTGTCCGAAAGACCGACAAAATCAATGATCTTCTCTGCAGAAAGAAATGCATCTTTTACAGATCTTCGGTTCTCTGCTTTTCCATTCATTGAACCAATTGCTACATTCTCCAGAACCGTCATCCCGGGAAAGGGTTTGACTATCTGAAAAGTTCTTGCAATACCTAATCTGCCTATCCGGAACGGTGGAAGTCCTTTGATCGATCTTTCTTTAAACAGGATATCTCCTTCGGGAGATCTGAGGTTTCCGGACAGGAGGTTTACGAGCGTTGTCTTGCCTGATCCGTTAGGGCCGATCAATCCGAGTATTTCTCCTTTGTTAAGGTTAAAACTGATATTTCCAACTGCTGTAAGTCCTCCGAACCTTTTTGTAATATTTTTTACTGAAAGAATAGGTAAATGCTTTTCCATTTAATTATACCCTGTGTTCTTTGATGTTTTTTCTGAAATAAGAGAGTCCCGATCTTTTTAGATTTTCTGTTGCATCAAGCATCCCTCTGGGAGCAAAGAGTGTCATTAGAATTATTATGATGCCAAGGAAAAGTGTATGTGCGATCAAAAAATAATTTGAAAGGATCTCTGATATGACCTCTATTGTTATCGCACCTATAAGTGGACCAAAAAGAGTTCCGAGTCCTCCGAAAACTGACATAACGATCATTTTTATTGTTATAAGTATGCTAAATACAGGTTCAGGTTTTATAAATCCCTGTTGGAACGCATAGATACTTCCTGCCAGTCCGGTGAAAAAACCGCTTATCATAAATGCTATCGACTTGTATCTGGTAGTGTTAATTCCCATTGAATTAGCAGAATCCTCATTTTCCCGTATCGCCTTGATGTTGAAACCGATGCGTTTTTTAAATATCAGCCATGTGGATACAAGAAGTACTATAAGAACTCCCAAAGTGATATAAAAAAAATATCTGTAAATACCGTTAATTGACATATCGGGGGGAGGAAGATAAAGCCCGGAGTTTCCCTCAGTAATATCCAGGTTCTGAACCAGAGCTTTCATTGCTTCTGCAACTCCGAGTGTAGCTATTGCAAAATAGTGTCCTTTTAATCTTAATATCGGTAGCCCTATCATAAGAGCCAGAAAAGCGGATACGAGCCCACCGGCTATAAGTGAAATAAAAAATGGTGCTCCTGTAATATTCATGACAATTGCTGTTGAATATGCCCCTGTTCCGAAGAAGACCACATTACCGAACGATGCATAACCGGTGTAACCCCCGATAATGTTCCATGAACTGGCAAGTATCGCGAAGATAAGTATATCGGTCACGAACCTGATCAAAAAATTATTGGAAGTAATAAGAGGGAAAATAATTGTCAATGCCAATATAAGAATAATAAATATGGATCTTTTCATCATTTCTTTTTCCCGAGGATCCCGTTCGGTCTTATTATCAGGATCAAAACAAGGATAGAGAAACTTATCAGACTCTCGAAAGTAGTGCCGAACCAGTTCGTCCCGAATGATTCGATTATTCCAAGGGTCAATCCTCCGATCACAGGCCCGAGCATTGTACCGAGTCCGCCGACAATAGTGACCACGAAGGATTTTAATGTCAGGCTGCCTCCCATGGTCGGGGATACCGGAAAAATAATTGCCCAGAGTGTCCCTGCGGCTCCTGCAAGAGCAGCACCGATGCCGAATGTAAGAGCATAGATCCTCGAAACCTTGACCCCTGATAGTATTGCTCCGTCAAGGTCCTGAGATGTGGCCCTTATTGCTCTCCCTTGTTTTGTCCTGCTCATAAAGATATATAGGCCTATTGTGATCAAACCAGCGAAAATAAATGCTGCAAATCTGACATTCGGAACTGTTGCACCGAAAAGAGTAAAATTTGAAGCGCTGTAAGAAACTTTAACTTTCCTGACATCTGCAGAAAATATCATCAGAGCTGCATTGTTGATAAATATTTCAATTCCGAAAGCCAGGATCAATGTTATAAATATCTCGGCTCTTATAACCAGGTTGATTATCCCTTTTTGAATTATGTATCCGAAAAGGAACATTAATGATATTGAAAACAATAAACTTACAAAAGGATCCATGCCTGTATAATTGAAGAGGAAAAAAGTTATATAGGCTCCGATCATAATAAATGCACCGTGAGCAATATTGATAATGTTCATGACTCCCCAGATCAATGACATACCAAGGGCCATTAGTCCATACAGGCCTCCCTTCAATATCCCGTTTACAAGGATCTGTACTGTCATGAATCTCCGGATACTATCTCTTCTTCCATGATGGCATCGGATATATAGATCTTATTGAAGTGTCAGGATATACTTCGAAAACTTTTCCGTGAAGTATCTGTAATACTATACTTGTCCCTTTTATCTGACCGTCAGGATTGAACCGGATCGTTCCATATATTGTTTTAAGATCTGATCTTGTCAGAGCTTCTCTGACCTTTTCCCGATCGAGAGTCCCGGCTTTTTCAATTGCATATTTCAAAACTGAGACACAAGCAATACCGGCAGCATTATGATAATCGGGATCATACTTGAATTTATTCTTAAAAATTTTGATAAATTCAGTTGTGTTATTAAAAATAAATCCCTTGAATTTCATTTGAGGTGACCATGAAGCTACTCCGAAAATATAATCTGAATCTTTTCCCAATGCTTTCCTGAAATCAGATTCTGATGGTCCTACGGTGAGGCTTAGCATCTTCGGGTTGATATCGAGTTCTTTCAATTGTTGAGTTATATTAAGAGCTTCTTCAGTATGTCCGCCAACAAGGATAACTTCAGGGTCCCTGTCTTTTATCTTTGTGAGGACTGAAGTGAAGTCTGATTGACCTTCAGAGAATTTTTCAAAAATCAGTATTTTAAATCCCATTTTTTCTGCAATTCTCTTTGTTCCTTCACCTACGCTAATATCGAACTTATCATCTGCATACAGAATTGCGATCGATTCAGGGGCGGGTTTTACAGTTCTGAGATATTCCAGAGTGGACTTGAAATATTCCCCTGCTTTAGGAAGGAGACCGAATATATACTTATTGTGTTTTGTAAATATTTTCCCTGAAGCTCCGCCTCCCTCTATCATTGGTATTCTGTATCTTCTCGATATGAGGCTGTCCGGAATAGTTATACCGCTGCTATAGGGTCCAAGCAGAAAATCAACTTTATCTTTCCCGATAAGTTTTTCAATGAGCTTCGAGCTTTCAGTTGCATCGCTCTTGTCATCATAAAAGATCAGTTTAAGTTTAAATTTTTTGTTGCCTACTCTAATTCCGCCTTTTTTGTTTATGGTTTCCACTGCAAGTTTATATGAATCAATATAGAGTTTTCCCGATCTGCTGTGTTTGCCGGTAAATGAAATTGCACTTCCTATCCGGATCACATTCTCTGCATTCACGGCATAAGTGAAATAGAAAAACGTAAATATGATCAATAAAGAATAAAAAAATGATAAATGTTTTTTCATTTTATCTCCTGGTCTTAATATTCAGTTTAAGATATTTTGTATTTATTCTCAAATATTTTTTAGATTTGAACAGAATCGAGTATGTGGTCCTGAAAAGGAGATGCAAATGAACTTTACAAAAGATCTCTGTTTTAATAGTATCTTAATATGGGCACAGATTTTTCAGATAAAGTTGTTGTCGTTACCGGTGGATCAAGAGGAATAGGTGCTTCGATCGCTGAGAAATTTGCTGAATCCGGAGCTGTTGTTATTATAAGTTTTAATAATGATAAAAGATCCGCAAAAAAAGTCCTCTCTTCCCTTAAGGGAAATGGACATAATGCCATCAGGTGCAATATTGCCGACTCACGACTTTCAAAGGAAATGATCGAAAGTATAATTGAAGAATATGGAAGGATCGATATTCTTGTAAATAATGCCGGTATCTATGAAGAGATCTCTTTTTCAGAACCGGATTATGATCGATGGCTGGAAACTTGGAACAGTACAATTGATCTGAATCTTCGGGGAGCTGCGAATCTTTCTTTTTTAGTTGCCAAATTTATGGTGAAGAATGG
>CAYNUG010000105.1:0-7838 GCA_964400545.1 uncultured Clostridia bacterium
CGGAATGATGAGCTTTCTCTCAGTATACTTTACTGACACTCTTAATATCCCAAAAGAAAGCGTAGGTGTAATTAAGGGAGTTATTCAACCACTTTTATATTTTCTTCCTATAATCTCAGGAGCAATTGCAGACAGGTTCGGATACAGAAAGATCCTTATGATAGCTTTCACACTGCTGGGAAGCGGATATTTCCTCACAAGTCAGATGACAACCTATTCATCTGTATTCATGGCACTGGTGATAATGGGATTTGGTGCCGGGATGTTCAAACCTGTAATATCCGGAACTATTGCAAGAGTAACTGATGAAAATAACAGTACTCAGGCTTTCGGAATTTTCTACTGGTCCATAAACCTCGGCGCATTCCTATTCCCTCTGTTTCTGGTACCTTTCCTTAAGAGCCTTAATCCCTCTTATGTAATAATTGCATCAGCAATATGTACAGGTGTTCTCATAATACCTACAGCATTCCTGTTTAAGGACCCTGTTAAACAGGGCAAAATGTCTAATAGAGATCAGACGTCATTAATTCAGACCCTGGCAAATGCATTTGAGATCATCTATTCACCTCTTATTCTACTTAGTTCAAAAATAAAAAGATCAACTCTGTTCAGAAATATCACAATATTTCTTCTCCTTTCTCTATTTATTTTTTCAGTATCCCTATACATAAAGCCACAAAAAACAGAATTGAAACTATCAGAATTCGGCATGAATTCAAATGGAAAAATTTTATTATTCAATGTCAGCAGAAATATGTCAATAAAGGAAAATTTCGAGTTCTCCGAACCGAAAAATGATAAGGGAGGACTTATATCCCTGAAAATCTATAAACCGGACAGACTTTCAATTTACGCTAAGGAACTGGTCCTGGAAACAAAAGCAAGGGGATTCACTCTGACAGAAACAGATATCAGGAATGCAATTTCGAGATCTCTTTCAAAAATAACTGTAGTATTCACAGAAAAATCAGAAATTAAGAATGATCATTTGATAACCCACAAAAGCGATACTTTTTTTACCGTAAATTTAAGTTCAAGAAAACTTTCAAATCACGATATAAAAAATCTGCTTATCAGACTTCACAATTACCTTCAACTTAAAGGATTAACAGAAGATCATGTAAAAAATTCTATTGATAAACTAAAAATAAGGTCATTTTTCTTACTTTTCCTTTTATCAGTAATTATAGTTTCTCTTTTTGTCCTGAAGAGAAAGACAGCGTTTACTAATTCCATCCCTGTAATAGCAATAATAATACTATGGATAATACCGGGAGTTGCCCTTTTGGGAAGAATAATTTGTACGATCATTTACTTCTCAATACTATCATTAGTTATTATAAGAAGAGATGATCTGGAAAAATTCAGTGATCATTCAAAATTTCTTCTTATGATCCTTTTATACTCAGGTTTCTGGGTGCTTTATTTTCAAATGTTTGATTCGGTTCTATGGTACGTACAGGCTTATGTAGATGCTTCATCTCTTAACGCTATTGTAAATAAATTTTTAAGTTTATTCGGGATCAATGCCAACTGGTTCTTTGATGTTGAGCATGTGACCGTCATTAATGCAGGTGTAATAATTCTTCTTCAGTTGATTATTTCAAACATTGTCAAGAATAAGAAGGCACTCCCCACAATGATGACAGGAATAGCCATTGCAACGACCGGAATGGGTATTCTGGCAATTTCCACAGATATCTGGATATTCATATCAGGAATTGTACTTTTTTCTATAGGAGAAATGACTGCCCATCCGAAATTTATCAGTTACATTGGTATTACTGCTCCACCTGATAAAAAGGCAATGTACATGGGATATCTATTTTTATACGGAGTGTTCGGAAGTTCCATAGGTGGGATTTTAGGTGCAAAACTTTATGTACATTTTGTTGATAATCTAAATCAGCCCAGGACATTGTGGCTGATATTCTCGGGTATTGGAATTCTTACAATAATAAGTTTACTGCTATACAACAAATTTCTTGTAAAAAAGAATCGGTGATATTTATTGGAAAGAATTATACTTTATTAAAACTACTGTAATCAGAAAGTAATACAATAGTTACTTCAATTCGTCTAATTCTGTTTTTAACCTCTTAAGAATTTTCCTCAGCTCAGCTTCATGTCCCATCTCCTGTTCAGCAAGATCTGCAAATAATTCTCTTGCCGGACCATTGCGGAATTTCTCGACAGAATTAAGATAAAATTCACGAGCAGATATTTCTCTTGGTATCGATATCAGAACAATTTCGATCATATCCTCCAGCTCTCTGATCCTGGATCTTAAGTCATTATTCATATAAGCCTCTTTTCATTTTTATTATGATCTTAACCCGGCCATGTGATCTTTCCTCCAAAATACCCGACTGTTGTAATGATCGGGAAACTCAGGAACAAAAGCAAATGATAAACATAGAACCCTGTTCCCTGAGTAAATGCTATTTCAGGAATTAATATACGTATTAAAAGAGTGCCGGATGTTATGATCAGTAAAATTATCGACATAAAAAGCTTTATTTTAAATGTTTTGGTTAGAAGACTTTGGTAATTTATCCACCAGCTAAATATTCCGGAAACAGTTGCGGGATATGCAAAAACAACACTTGTGAACAATGAAAAATAAGCAGCATGTTCAAATGGGGAATAATCATAAATTAAGAATAAAACCTGCATCATACAAGTAAAGAAAAACAATGCCATCGGAAAATGAATAAGAACCGGATGTGGATGGAATTTCCTGTAAAATTCTCTCAGGCCTTCCATTTTGTCAATTTTTTCAGTTTTCACCTCTGGCTCCAAAGTATCAACGATCTTATACCTGCTCATTACATCATCACTGTGTGGAGCAACAGACATTTGATGTGTAAGGTCGTCTCCTGCAAAATGTCGGTTAATATGAGATCCGTTCTTCCACATTTTACTTCCGGTAATATCATAAATATTGCCTTTATAAGCTATATATGCGGGCCTACCATCTTTTCCATCAAATTTTTTAAGTTCATCAATTTTCAAAATGGCCTCCAAACATATTCATTATATTTACTCAAAACTAATGATGTCAAGTGTTTTAATTATACAAAAATTGAGAATACAAATTATTTTTATACAAAAGTTAAATTAAAAAAAAGTAAAGATATGTTATTTATATTAAAAGAACTAAATAACAACAAACATATCTTTGCCAACTCCACACACAGGACATACCCAATCTTCAGGAATATCTTCAAACTTTGTTCCTGGTTTAATCCCTCCATCAGGATCCCCTATTTCCGGGTCATATATGTATCCACATGGTTCACATTCGTATTTTTTCATGATTTCTCCTCATTTGTATTTATTTCAAATTTGTTCTTATATAACATAATAGCATGATCTTCTATAGAATTACCACATACTATTCATTCTCAGTTTTCATCAAAGAACTCATCATCATAAATTTTTTCAAAATGAAGTTTATGTTTCAACTCTTCAGCTGCCAGTTTTTCGAATAATTTTTTTATTTTTGGTTCAGAGATATTTTCAGACATCTGTGTATACAATCTATTTGCAGCTTCCTCTCTTTTCATAGCAATTATTATGATATCCTGATATGTCATATCCGGAGAAGGTTTTTTTTCAACCACATAATCACTTATTTTTAAATTCTCCACATGAGAGATCGATATATCATCGATCGAAGATTCGCTTATGGTTTTAAGAGCTTTAGCGTGACTTTCTTCCATAAGTTCATATTCTTTTAGAAGCTCTTTCTGACTCTTAAACTTTACAACATCCTGCATATATCTATAAAATTCAGCAGCCTCATTTTCCCTTTCAATTGCATAATTAATAATATCAATAAATTTTTCATTACTCATGTATATTTCTCCTATAATGAAAAATTATATAGCAAATATTATAGATATTCAATACTTAATATTATAATAAACATTAATAAAACTACCTTTATCAATTTTTTGGAAATACCACAATTTCTTGACCATGAAATTATAATGTGATAGTATCGATTTTAAATATTTCCCTATTACGGAGGACAATATGGCCGATCTGAAAACCACTTATATGGGTTTGCAATTAAAAAATCCAGTTATAGCCGGCAGCAGTAATCTCACCAACTCTATCGATAAAATAAAAGAACTTGAAGACAATGGTATCGCAGCCATAGTCCTGAAATCGATCTTTGAAGAACAGATATCCATGGAGATCGGATCAATCAGTTCGGATGGTAATATTACCCATGCTGAAGGATATGACTATATTTCACAGTATACAAAACAATTCAATATAGAAAACCATTTGAAACTTATAAGAGAACTTAAAGAAAAGACAGATCTCCCTGTTGTTGCGAGCATAAATTGCATTTCATCAGGAGAATGGGTTGATTTTTCGGAGAAGATATCTTCAGCAGGTGCAGATGCACTTGAACTCAACATGTTTCTCCTCCCAGGGGATTTCAGAAAAGATCCTGAAAAAATCGAAAATACATATTTTGAAATTATAAAAGCAGTTTCAAATAAAACAGATATTCCAATCTCAATTAAGATAAGTTCGTATTTCACTTCTCTTGCTAATACAATATTCCGTTTCTCTCTGACAGGTATAAAAGGAATAGTACTTTTTAACAGATTCTATCAACCTGACATTAATATTGAGAACATGGAAGTTGTTGCTTCAGATATTTTCAGCACCAGAAGAGAAAATTCCCATCCACTTAGATGGATCGGTATATTATCTGACAATGTTAAATGTGATCTCGCAGCTTCAACCGGAGTTCACGAAGGTGAAGATGTTCTTAAAAATATACTTGTAGGGGCAAAGGCAGTACAGGTGGTATCAGCAATATATAAGAACGGTCCTGCTCATATCAAAAAAATGATCAGTGACCTTGAAATTCTGATGGACAAAAAGTCATTTTCATCAATCTCTGATATTACAGGGAAGCTCAGCCAGAAGAATATTGATAATCCGGAAATTTTTGAAAGAGCTCAATTTATGAAATATTTCGGCCATATCTAAATAGTGATCTTTTTTTATAATAATTTATTATTTATAAATACAGTGAGAATCTGACTCTCATTAACTTTATAACGATTTCAGTTTATTCAACCCATTGAATGCAGCAACTCTGTATGCCTCAGCCCATGTTGGATAATTAAAAATATTATTTATAAAAAAATCCAGATCCTTTCCACTCTTCATAACAACCTGCCCTATATGAATAATCTCAGCGGCCTGCTCCCCTATTATATGAATTCCAAGTATCTTCCTTGATGAAGGATCAAAAAGGATCTTAAGGGCCCCTCTGTCATCCCCAGAAATAGCCGCTTTTGCAATCTCTGTATAAAACGCAATTCCTGTCTCGAAAGGGACATTCTCCATTTCAAGATCCTGAACACTCTTTCCTATTGATGAAAGTTCCGGAATTGAGTATATTGCGAAAGGAAAACTCTGATCTATACCATATTCAGGATCAAGTCCAATAGCAAATTTTGCAGCTCTTCTCCCCTGCTCTGAACTTGTTGATGCAAGTGCAGGAAAACCTATAACATCTCCACAAGCATAAATGTTCTCTACAGAGGTCTGAAATCTGCTGTTTACTTTGATCGTACCTTTATTTCCCGTAGCTACCCCGATCTCTTTGATCTTCAATTTTTCTATTGCCGGGGTTCTCCCTTTTGAAAAAAGAACTACATCTGCTTCAAATGCTTTTCCACTCTCGGTTACCATTCTCCCTTTTCCATCATCGGTAATACTGAAATTTTTATAGGTTTCTTCAAAGTGGAAACGAACTCCCAGATCTATATAGAATTTCTTTAATAATCCGACAATATCCCGATCAATAAATGGAAATATATCTTTATGTGTATCTATAATAATTACATCACACCCGAGAGCTGCAAACATTCCTCCATATTCCATACCTATCACTCCTGCACCGTATATGATCAGAGAATCAGGTAACTTTTCTATTTTACTTTTATTTGAAAATATAAAATCGCTGTCAATTATTACTTTGTAATCAAAATCTATGTCATCAGGAACTCGAGGATATGTTCCTGTTGCAATTATGAATTTATCCGCATTGATGCTTTCAAAAACATCCCCTTCCTTATCTTCAATTTCAATATTAGATCTATCCTTGAAAACAGCTTCTCCATAAATGACATCTACGCCATTTCTACGGAATTGCCGTTCTATAACTTTCACTTCATATTGAAGAATAGAATCCACTTTTTCTGTCAGATCTTTAAGTTCTATTTCATTTCTCGAGAGTCTTGAAGAACCGTAAACATATTTTCTTTTTAAACCTTTTATGTACAGTACAGCTTCTCTCAGAGTTTTACTTGGAATGGTACCGGTATGAAGTGAAACGCCACCAAGTTTAAGCACCCTGTTATCTATTACAACAACTTTTTTTCCTGCTTTAGATGCTTGAATTGCAGCACGCTGCCCTGACGGTCCACTTCCTATAACAGCAATTTCATACTTCTTTTTGACCATTAAATTATAATTATTACATAATTATTTATAAATAAATCTGCTAAGAAAATTAAGAAATTTTTCCTTTTTATAAAATCCGGAGAATCTGTCGATCTCTTTCCCTGTACTATCAAGAAAGATAACTGTCGGCATTCCGATAACGTTAAGCTCCTTTCTGATAACTTCATTTTTTTCATTTTTGTCAGTAAAATCAAGTTTCACAAGGACAAGTTTTTTCAGTTCAGATATTACTTCAGTATCGGAAAAGGTCTGTTCATCAAGTTCTTTGCAGGCAACACACCAATCTGCATACGTATCGATCATAATGATCTTTCCCTCTTCTACTGCGATCTTTTTCCCGGCATCTAAACTCGATTGCCAGTCGAGGATATGCCTGTCAGCAGTATTCTCAACACGAGTTAGCACTTTTGTTGAAGTGAAATATTGCATATTGATCCCTTTAACAAAAAGCAATACCCCTGTAATAAATACAATTATCAATACTACTTTAAACATTTTCTTCTTAATATCTTCACTTTCCACTATATTGAACAAACCTGAAAAAACTGCTGCAGAAAGAAAGAAAATGCCCCATAAGATCAGATTTACAGGTTCTGAAATAACAGTGCCAAGGAAATATAAACCTCCACCAATAAGGAGAACCGCAAAGAAATATTTAAAATAATCCATCCATTTCCCGCCTTTGGGCATTGCCGATATTACACCTGAGAAAGTTCCTGCAAGGAGGAAGATGACACCGAGACCCAGAGAAAAAGTGAAAGTCAACCAAAACCCGAGAAAGAGGTTCCCTGTCTGGCTGATCCAGGATAAAAGTGCAACAAGAACAGGACCAACACAGGGTGCTGCAATAATACCTGCAACACCTCCAACTATCATTGCTCCGATTATTTCACTTTTATGCCCTTTTTGAACCTTTGAAGAAATTGATGAAGGAACAGGTATTTCAAAAAAACCTGCGAGACTAAGTCCCATTACAATGAAAATACCGGCTATGATAAATACAACAATGGGATTCTGGAATGATATTCCGAGCATTGATCCTGTCATTGCCGCAACAATTCCAAACGTCGAATAAACTATTGCCAAACCGAGAACAAAAAAAACTGAAAGATATAATCCTTTTAGCTTGGACCCTCCTGCCCGTGTTCCGACAAAACCCATGATGATCGGGATAACCGGATAAACACAAGGAGTGAAACTGGTCAGAAATCCTCCGAGAAATACCAATAAGAACAACATAAGTGACTTCTTTGCCAACTCTGTCTTTATTGTTCTTTCTACCCATGCAGCAAACCCTTCTTCAGTGCCTGAATTATTTATTTTTGAAGAAG
>CAYNUG010000106.1:0-7831 GCA_964400545.1 uncultured Clostridia bacterium
ATTGATCATCGGAAGATCTCTGACGGGAAAAGCAAGAACGGAACTCGGATTAGGTGATGCACAGTTCTTTAAAAATGCAGACAATCCTGTTCCGGATAAAGATCAAAAATACACACTGGCACAGAAAATAATAGGGAAAGCTTGTAACACGGACGGAATTCTTCCCGGGACTTCCTGTGAACCACTGATGACAACCGTAGGCTCTCAGGATACAACGGGACCAATGACCGCTGATGAATTGAAAGAACTCGCATGTCTTAAATTCCAGACCCCTTTTTACCTCCAATCATTCTGTCATACGGCTGCATATCCCCGCCCTGCAGATATTCACACACACAAAACACTTCCTGCTTTTACTACAATAAGGGGTGGAGTTTCTCTTAAGCCCGGTGACGGAGTAATTCACACATGGTTAAACAGATTCATTTTACCCGACACTGCAGGAACAGGAGGAGATTCACACACCCGTTTCCCATTGGGAATATCATTCCCGGCCGGTTCGGGTCTTGTCGCTTTTGCAGGTGCACTTGGATTCATGCCACTTGATATGCCTGAATCTGTTCTAGTAAGATTCAGCGGGAAATTAAATGACGGGATCACATTGAGGGATGTAGTAAATGCAATTCCTTATTTTGCCATAAAAAAAGGATTACTGACTGTACCGAAAAAAAATAAGAAAAATATCTTTAACGGCAGAATAATTGAAATTGAAGGACTCTCCGATATTACAGCCGAGCAGGCATTTGAACTGATGGATGCAACAGCGGAAAGGAGTGCTGCGGCGGGGACAATCAAACTTTCTGAAGAAAAAGTTTCCGAATATTTGCGATCTAATGCTGCACTGCTTGAAAGAATGATCGAAGACGGATATCAGGACTCAGTAACATTGAAGAACAGGATCGAAGAGATCGAAAAATGGTTGGCAAACCCGAAATTGATGTCGGCCGACGAAGGATGCGAATATGCCGCTGTCCTTGAAATAGATTTATCGGAAATAACCGAACCAATTCTCAGTTGCCCGAATGACCCGGATGACGTAAAGCTTCTTTCAGAAGTAGCCGGGACAAAAGTTGAAGATGTTTTTCTCGGGTCTTGCATGACCAATATCGGACACTTCAGGGCAGCAGGGAAAATTTGGGAAGGAGAGAAGAGGAATCCGGATGTCAGAGTATACGTTGTTCCGCCCACAAGAATGGACCAGAAAAAGTTGAAGGAAGAAGGGTTTTTCTCACTTTTCAACACAACAGGATCCAGAATTGAGATTCCCGGATGTTCACTCTGCATGGGTAACCAGTTGAGGGTTCCTGACGGCACAACGGTTTTTTCCACTTCAACAAGAAATTTTGACAACCGGATGGGTAATGGAGCCCAGGTTTATCTGGGTTCTGCCGAACTGGCAGCTATCGTTGCTTTAAAAGGAGAATTACCTACTCCCGGGGAATATTTGAAAACAATAAATGAGAAAATAACTCCCATAAGCGGTGAAATATACAAGTACCTTCTCTTTGATGAGGAATACAAAAAGTAAAAAGAGAACTACTTTCTTTTCCCTTTTCCCGACTGTATGAATATAAATACCAGAATTGCAAATAAAAAGAGGAATACCCCTCCGATAATATAGTACCCTTTGTTATCAGACTCATCATTACCGGTCTTTATATCAGGTAGCTCTTCTTTTTCTGCTTCTTCTTTAACATCTTTTTCCTCTACGATCTTTTGTTCAGGCTTCGGGATTAATACCGAAAGGGTGTTCTCAATTACATCTTCCGTTCCCTTTACAATATAAATAACGGTTCCTATCCTGACAATCCGCTTACCCATTTGATCATTTTCATTTAACTTTAGGAATTCCCCGGCATCTTTCTCATTCATCATATCCATTACAGCAATAATATTCTGTTCCGATCCATCCTCAGGATCTGCCCCAACATAAGCAGCATCTAACAATTCCGGCAGGAAATCATCTACCTTCACATTCAGAAGTTCCCCGATCTTCACTGCATCACACACGGTCAACCTGGAATTCATCCACGTATCTGATGACCCGATCACGGGAGTAAGCAGATCTTCGGGAAAGTTAAACGGAACAGGCAGTTGAGTTGATATAAACGATCGGATAAAATCTTCTCCGGATATCTTACCTTCCGACACAAGTAACGCTTTTCTCGTGGGAACCTCAATGAATCCGAAAGGCATACCCAAGAACTGTACCGCAAATACAATGTTCCTCGAACGGGGAACGGCAACACCGGCTCCGGCTATTGCCAGAACTATCTGTCCTGTTCCATAACCTTTATCCCGGAAATCAGGTGTACCACTTATTGCAACTGTCTCCGTATCGATCTTCACAACCACATCCTTTATCCGCAAATCATTTTCATAATATCCTTTTAGAAAATTCTCCAATCTCAGATCTTTATCTTTTTGAACTCCATTTTGGTCCTGAGGAAAAACATAAAAAAGAACCGATAAAAAAAGTATTGGGAAAACAACTTTTTTTATAAACATTATTTCATCTCCATTGCTTTTTGCAACTGATCCAGTTTATTTTTAAGAGCGGTTCCTGCATCTTTAAGTGAATTTGAACCTTTTTTTTGATTTTTCAGAAAACCTTTCCCGAAGATTCTTTTCCAGGTTTTGTTTGTATTCTGTATCAAATCTTCGACAGCTGAACCTCCGAGTGTCAAAGGATCCTTGGAAAACTCCCACAGAGTGTTTACGGCGTTTTTCATTTCGCCGACAGGTCCCTGTTTTAAGTTCTTAAAAAATTTATCCAGTGCAGGAGTTCCCTTCCCTCCCGAACTGACATGAACCTTGTCATTCTCATAAGCCTTGTAGATCCCCATTATCTGCCATATTTTCTTAAAACCTTTTTTTTCATATTTACCGGATAATATCTTTTCGTAGATCTCCTTGCTGCTAATATCCTTTTTTTTGTTCTCATCGTCAGTATTACCGGAAACAGGTTTTAACCTTATATTTCTTCTGCGAACTGCCTTTTTCTTTTTTGTACACCCGGCAAATTCATTCAGGTCAACTGTCAGCCAGTAATCTGAATACATTTTTATCCACATCCTCTTTGCCCGTACCTCTTTACCTTCACTAAGCACGATCAATTCTGCAAACACTTTGCTGTCTTTACCCAAAATCCCGGCCTCGTCACTGTTTCTGTAACCCGGCATTACTGATCCGGTCATTACCAACTTTTGATAAGTCGGGATGAACGTTTTGGTCTTTTTTTCAACCGTTTCAAAACCATCTGATGAGATCCTAAGGATAATGGAAACAGGTTTGATCTTCGGACATACATCCTGAACAAAAGTTCCGGTCTCTTTCAAAGAACTATCGGAACTGCAGGTTATTGTGCAGGAGATCGTATAACTCCTCATTTGATCCATGGTATTTTCAGGAGCTGTCCATATCGGATCAGGGATCGTGTTGTCGTTAAATGAACCTGCCTGAGGTTTAATGCTCCATTCATACAGTACCTGATGCCCCTTTGTATCCTTTCCCGATATTTTGCATTGAACTAAACCGCCCGTAGCAACAGGATTTGGATCACCAGCAGGACCATTTCCGATATAGATCTTGTGTGATTCCGGTTTCTTTACTGTTCCTGACCCGAGGACACCCTCAAATCCTATATCGTGATGAAAAGAGTATGCAGACCACGCTGCAAACGGACCTCCCCACTGATGCCGGAGAGAAGCTCTTATTCTGACTGTTTTTCCTGCATATCTTTTAGGGATAACACCTTCAAAATCCATTGTAACGCAATTCGGTGCATTCCTTCTCCAGTGATTCAGACCGCCATGGTTTCTCCAGATATTTCTTCCCCGGGGAGACATACCGGCTATTACGAGCCTTATTGTATCAATCCCGTAATATTCATTTTTTGTAAGGTAATGTTTGTTTTTAAGATATGAGGTCTCAACATTGGCGGGAGTCCTTATCTTTAAAGCATCGGGAAGAACAGGATATTGAGAGTCTAGACCCGACTTTATATCCGCAATTATTGAACAGCCATCCTCTTCCACGATCTGCCCTACGGGATTCAGATTGCTCATTACAACAGTCCCCTTTATTAGATAATTATTATCATCTTCCCCGATCGGGTTTATTTTCAGAACAACTTGTTGTGCAATAACGGAAGCAAACAAATTTAAGAAAAATAAGACCGTTATGGAGCATCTGACAAATCTTCTTTTTGAAAGAGCCATGAAGAACCTCCTGACAAATGATATCAATCCTTAAAATAATAGTAAATATCACAAATAGGGGCCAATCGATTTGATTGATTTTTTTTTCTTTTATAATTAACATATTTATTGAGGGAACAATGGAAGAATCAAAAAAAGAAAAAGTTACATTGCAGGGTCTAAGTGATGACTATAAAGATATTGACCATGATATTGACAAAGATGAGTTTTTTATTGGGCGTCATTTTGAACGTGATCTCATTTTAGAAGAAGAAACGATCTCCGGAAAGCACGCCAAGATAACCAGAATCGGCAACCGTTATGAGATCGAGGACCTTAATTCCACGAACGGAACATTCGTAAATAAGAAACGGATAACAAAACAGGAACTGCGTACCGAGGACACGATCTCTTTTCACAAATATGATTTCAGATTTATCAACACCGAAGAAGTAGCAAGAACCGTTATTTCCGACGGAAGTGAGTTCAGAGATTCGTTCAAGACCGTGATCAGGAAAAGGTCAAAGCAGGAAAAGAAGATGAAAAAAGAACAAAAAGGGAGACATTCTCTCCCCTACAGCCTCTTGCTTGCTTTAATGACTGCTTATATCGTCAATGTCGGGTTCGTTTTTTTAATGAAAATTTCAAACATTATGAATTTCGGATTCAATTTTCTTTGGAATTCATTTAAGTCTATTTTGATCGGTTTTCCTTTCCTTCACACACACCTTTACTGGACATCGCCGGGGAAGATCAATTTTGCATACTTTATAGCGGGTCTGTTTATCTTTATCGGATTGGTTCTGGGCGGAGTAATTATGCAGAGAGCTTCGGGAAGGAACAAATTCCTCAATGCATTTATATTCAGTATTTCCTACACCGTTATCGGGCTTTTTATCCAATTAAGTACGATGGGATTTAATGTTGACCGTTGGGTCACCTTTAACAGGGGGAACGGATTCGGAATCGTTGCAGACCCGGGGGCATCGGTAGCACTTACGATCGGATATTTATTCATCGTAACTTTACTGTTCTCCTTCTTAGGGACAATAGTTGCAGGAAAAAACCGATGAAGGCGACCCTGTAATGTAAAAGATTTAAAATACAATTTGACGGAGAGATCGGAAATGTCTGAAATAGTGTTGTTTGGGAATTGGGAAGCAGGATGGGCTATAGAATTGCACACAACCAAAAGCACACTACTTGATGACGGAAGTTTTGATAATACTTATACCAAAACCGGTGAAGCTTTAAATAAACTAAAATATCACAATGACTATTCTCAAATAACGACTTTATCTGAAATTGCTACTGATTTTTTAAAAACAAGAATAGTAACCCCTTACATAGATGTAATAATTCCGGCCCCTCCATCTAATTATGACAGGGAAAAACAACCGGTTTTTGAAATCGCAAAAAATATTAGTAGAACCCTGAATATCCCTCTTGATGAAGAATACATCGAGAAAATAAAAGATACCAATCAGTTAAAAAGTATTGAGAACAAAAAAGAAAGGAACAATATTCTGAGTGGTGCATTCGGAGTGCAGGATTTACGATATAAAAACAAGAAGATCCTGTTATTTGATGATCTGTACAGATCCGGTTCAACATTAAAAGAAATAACTAAAATATTGTATAATGCAGAAGTCAATAATGTTTATGTAATGGCATTAACAAAAACAAGAACAAAAAAATGAATGACAAGGTTTTTATCTCAGGTTCTATCTCAATTAAAACTATCCCGAATTCTGTTAAAAGTTCACTAAATAATATCATTAAAAAGAATATGCAAATACTGATAGGTGATGCTGCCGGGATTGACACACTGGTACAAAAACATTGCATGGCAAAAAAATATTATAACGTTATAGTCTATTCAATTAAACAATATCCAAGATTCAAAGCCAGTGAGAATTTTGATCTTAAGCTAATCAATGTTCCAAATGAAATTAAAAAAGAAAGAGAAAGACAGCAACAAAAAGATATTGCAATGACTAAAGATAGTGATTACAGTTTTATTATCTGGGATTGTAAAAGCAAAGGTAGTTACGCAAATATCATCAGAGCAATTGAATACGAGAAAGAGATCAAGCTTTACGTTACTAACAGAAATAAATTTATTGAACAGGAAAAAATCAATAAACTCGATATTGAATTTATCTTTCGTGAACATAACGGTTACACTGCTTCGGAGATTATCGCTCACCTGAATGCAAATTTATCGGATTATTTTAAAAGGACTCAGGATCTTAACAAATTTCTGATAGAAAGATCCATATTAAGAAAGGATGGTAGTATTTATTCTCCAATGCAACCTTACACAAACCTTTTCATTATAGAAAAACTTAGAGGAAAGAATAAAGATCTAAAGTTTAAGAATGAGTTCATTGACTGGCTGGAAAAAGAGCTTAAATCAAATAAATTAAACGGAACCAATATTCAAAGAGATCTTTTTGATAGGTAGTTATCAATTGAACTTAGATCATTCTCTTACACATAGATCACAAAACAGATCAATTAATAATATAAAAAATTATTAATATTTCTCTATTTAAAATATTTTTCGACCTCTTCATTTATTTTGGTTTCATCCGTCAGGTACGGTAGGGTTAGATGACCCTTGTCCTTGTTTTTTCTGTTCCAGTTTGCAGCCGTTTCAAGAGCATTATCATTCCTTGCCCATGCACGCCTGGCAACTCCGTTCATTACATCCCATTCCATTGCAGATCTTATTATATTATCCTTAATTTCACTTCCGTCCAGTACAAGGCCGAAACCTCCATTAAATGCTTTTCCTATCCCGACACCGCCTCCGTTGGAAAGAACTACCATAGACATCCCCCTGAGGGCATCTCCTGCAAAATTCTGAACCGCCATATCGGCTGTAATATTACTTCCGTCCTTGATATTTGATGTTTCCCGATACGGTGAATCAGTGCCGGATACATCATGATGATCTCTCCCTAACATAACTGGACCAATCTCTCCGTTTCTTACCATTTCATTGAATTTCAGAGCAATATTTATCCGCCCTTCTGCATCAGCGTATAGAATTCTCGCCTGAGTTCCAACAACAAGGGCATTCTTTCCTGCATCCTTTATCCATTGATAATTATCTCTGTCCATTCCACTCCTGGTCGGATCTATTTTCGACATAGCTGCAGCATCAGTTTTTTTAAGATCCTCCTTTTCTCCGGAAAGACAAACCCACCTGAAAGGACCATATCCATAATCAAAACACATAGGGCCCATGATATCTTCAACATAACTTGGATAAACAAATCCCGCCGATGGATTCGATGGATCGATCGCAACATCTTTCAATCCGGCATCAAAAACAGCTTTGAGAAATGAATTACCGTAATCCCAGAAATATGTTCCCTGGTCAACAAGTTTCCCTATAAGTTTGAAATGCTTTTTTAATGAAATATCGACCTGCTCTCTGAACTTCTCAGGATCAGAAGCAAGCAATTCTCTCCCCTCGGCAAATGAATATCCTGCCGGAGTATATCCGCCACCATAAGCATCATGACAAGATGTCTGATCGGAAAGCAGATCTATTTTTATACTATTAGATGAAAAATATTCAAGCAGATCAATAATGTTCCCATTAAATGCTATTGATACCG
>CAYNUG010000107.1:0-7771 GCA_964400545.1 uncultured Clostridia bacterium
TTTGGGATGAACCTAATCTTCTCATGAAAGGAAGGGACCCCCAGATAGAAAAACTTGTTGATGAATTACTGAAATTACTCAAAATGGAAAAACCAGTAATGACACCTGCTCCTGCCAAAGAGGACAGAACCGCAAAAGGTTTAAAGAAAATATATAAATAAAAAATGTGAAAATAATTAGGGGAGATAGTAAAATCTCCCTTAATTGTTTTTTAATAACATTTTAGTTTTATTCAATAACTTCAACAAATTATTTAATTGAATTTTGATAACTTCATAGGTGAAATCTAATTGTTTATTTCTATAAAACCATTTATTTATATTTTTCTAGAGTATTTGGAAATTAAATTTTTTTGATGAAATATTGAAAAATGTGATAAAATATTTAATATTAATAGCAAGGAAGTAAATTCTTATGATTTTTAGTATTGTAATTTTTTTTCTCAACCATGTTTATTTCTGAGCATATCTTTTTAACCAAATTATAAAAAATAACAAGAATAATGAACAAAGTTCTTAATATTTTAATTAAGAAATCAGTATATTTTCCCTTTTTATCAGGTATTTTATTTCTTTTTATTTTTTATATAGGGTATCTTAATATACCTGACAATCTTTATAAATACAGAGATGATGGAATTATTACATTAAGTCATGCTAAAAACCTTGCTGACTTCGGGAGTATCGGTATAAATCCGAGTGGAGAAAGGATCGAAGGTTATTCTTCTCCTGCTCAATTTGGAATATACTTTGTCCTGTATAAATTCTTTAACCTTTCATATAAAACCTATATGGATATTCAAACATATGTGTGTACATTTTTACTCGGATTTTTTTTTATCAAGTTTTTTAAAGAAAACTATTTATTTGGACTTTTGTTTTCTTTCCTTGCAGCTGTTTTTTTTATCAGATCTCCGAGTTTTTTTTTATGGCATGGGTCGGGAATGGAAAATGCCATAACAAATGTTCTTTACTTGGTATCGTTATATCTGCTGTTCAAAATGTTTGAAGAAAAAAGAATTAATTATTACTATACCTTGATAATATTTTTGACCTCAATTTCAAGGATCGAATCAATATATTATATCTTGCCAATTTTAATAATCTATTCTGTTTCATGGATTTATGTGAATAAGAATTCTAATGGTATTACCCTTATGTTTACGGTTGTATTTTTTTGGTTGTTATTTAATACTCTGAGATATTTATATTTCGGTGAAATATTCCCGAACACTGCATTTGCACAAAATATTTCAGTCTTGGGCAGAGTTAATGATCTTTTATCTTTTTCGGGTCAAATATATAAAGAATCATTTTTTTACAGTTCATTGATTTTTAAAATGCATTGGGGAATCTTTTTATTTATTATCCCGATTATCCTTCTCTTTATAAAAAATAAAATAAAATTCAATATTTTATATCTCATGATATATCCGTTTGCATTTCTAATTTTCCTAAATCCTTTCTTTTTCGGAAAAAGCAGAATGGATCCTACACGAACGACTTCACATCTGGTTGTTGTTATTTTGTTATTATTATTTATTACACTATTTCAATTAAAGAATAAGATGATGTTCGGTTTTACATTTATCGTTGTGATACTGTCGATTGGATACCTTAATACGACGACAATTAAATTCAGATACAATAGGAGTCCGAAACGCCTAATTTCCAATTATAAAATCGGATTTGGCTCCAAAGACTTTTATATGATAAGGAACGAATTGTTGGAATTAGCAAAAAACAACGATTTATTCAGACCTACGGTAGGAATAATTGATATTGGAGCAATAAGCTGGCATAAGGATTTCAATATTCTTGATTTCGGTTTCCTTGGTAACCATGTTCTTGCAAAAGAATTTGAAAACAAACGGCTTGTTAAAGATTATATTTTAGATTATCAGGCACCTGATTTTATTCATTTTCACGGGATATATTCATCTCATTACGGTTTCTTATTTAAAGATAGAAGATTCCAGAAATATTATGAAACAATTTATAAGCGTGAATTTTATAAAAGAACTAATCCCCGTATCCTATTGAGGAACGGATTATGGATAAGAAAAGATATAAAGAAAAACAGCATGTCTCATGAAAGAATCCTTATTGATAAATTGAAAACAAACTTATCTATATCGGTTGTAAGAAAAGAAATAGATTATTGCAAAAACAATAATAAGTTGCCACTTTATATTATTAGGACACTTTATAGATTCCTTCCTGAACTAAGAAATAAGGGAAATTGTATTAGCACTTTAATAGAGCTCTTCCAGTACAGTTCAACCTACAATTATGCAAAATCACTTTTAAATTGTAAGGATAATAAAGATTGGCATAAAGAACTTATCACATATTTGAAAGGCAATCAGGTATTAGAGTCCCAAACAAAAATTTAAGTAGAAACAGGAAATAAATATCTTCAGAAATAAAAATTATTTCTCTTACATATTTGTTAAATTTTATTTTTTTATTGCATTTTACTCTGGTATTTGCTAAATTTCGTTTGAAAGGAGGAAAATATGGCAGAAATAGCTTATTGTGTGAAATGTAAAGCAAAGACTGAAATGAAAGATGCGAAGGAAGTTAAGATGAAGAACGGAAGACCTGCAATGAAAGGGACCTGTTCGAAATGCGGAACAGGGATGTATAAGATCCTTCCTTCCAAATAATCATTATTCAGGCTTGACTGAAACAAAGAAGCATTTAATTTTTTAATTTGAACAGGGGGGAATGTCCCCCCTGTTTTTCAAAAACCGTTTCAAAGGTTTTTGATGATTTCGCTGGTCATATCTTGAGTTGACGCGGCACCTTCGTTAATGGCTTTTTCCGATCCTTTGAGTTTCATCATATCGTAGGACCTAACCTTCCCGGCTTCAATAACTTTGGATATTGAATTTCTAATTTTTTTTGCAATTTCATGTTCTCCAATGTGATCCAACATCATACACGCGGAGAGGATCATTGCGATCGGATTGACAATTGAATTTTTATATTCGGCATATTTAGGGGCTGAACCATGTGTAGGCTCAAAAATTGCGACGTTTTCACCAATGTTAGCAGAACAGGCAAAACCAAGACCGCCTGTGAGCCCCGCAAAACCGTCAGATACAATATCACCGAACATATTTCCACTGACAAGTACGCCATAATCTTCAGGATTCTTAGTAAGCCACATCATCTGTGCATCTATGTTTGTGTTCCATAATTGAATTCCCGGATAATCCTTGTTCATATCGATCGCAAGTGAGAGCATCATTCCGGATGTTTCTCTGATAACATTCGGTTTTTCACAAAGGGTCACAGATTTATACCCGAATTTTTTTGCATATTCAAAAGCGGCACGCAGAATCCTCTCGGTTGCTTTTTTTGTGAAGATCCTGGTCGATACAGATAATTCACTCTTGGGAGTACCCTTAAAGTTTTTCATCTTTGGATGAGTGTTCAAAGCATCATACACTTGTTGTGGTGGGTCTGTCCATTCAACTCCTCCGTAGAGCCCTTCGGTATTCTGACGAAAGATCACTACATCAACTTTCGGTTCTTCTATCGAATCTCCTTTTCCCCTCCTGATGAAGTTTAATGGATTTCCTTTGAAAGTTCTGCAGGGTCGTGTGCAGATATCAAGATTGAAATGCTGTCTTAATCCTACGATCGGGCTGTAATATACATAACCCTCATCCTTTAAAGAAGGGTCAAGTTCTTTCGCTGCATCTGATTTCGGTTTTGAAGTTATGGCACCGAAAAGTCCGATCTTGTGTTTTTCAAGTATATCTATTGTTCTCTGAGGAAGCGGATTTCCCTCTTTACACCAAAATTCCCATCCTATATCTGCTTCCACATAATCAGCTTTGAATCCGGCAGCTTCAAGGACTTTAACAGCTTCCGGCAGGACTGTTTTCCCGATTCCGTCACCTGGAAGTAATACTATTGTTCTTTCTGACATCATTCCTCCTTAAATATTGATATTTTTATATATAATAATAAGGTTAAGTTAACCTCAGTATCTTTGACTTAATATAATTGATTAGGCCCCCTTTTTCCAGGATTCGCATAACCGTTTCCGGGTAAGTTGGGAAATGGAATTCCCCTTTTGTAGTAATTATCTTCCCATTCTCCATATCGATCGTAATTTTATCTCCTTCCTCAATTGAATCAACCGCATCTGGCGAAACTATTGCGGGCATTCCCGCATTTATTGCATTACGGAAATAAATTCTTGAAAAAGATCTTGCGATAATAACTCTTATTCCAGCGTATTTTATTGCAACAGCTGCCTGTTCTCTGGAAGAACCCATCCCGAAATTTTTACCTGCGACCAGGATATCACCATCATTGACCTTCGATACGAATCCGGGATCAAGGTCTTCAAGTGCATGTTTAGCCATTTCTTCAGGTTCCATTTTCTGATACGTATATTTTCCGGGGAAAATGACATCAGTGTTGATGTTATCTCCATATTTCCAGACTTTTCCTTCAAATTTTCTGTTCATAATATCCTCCCCGGATCTGTTATTTCACCTGTCAATGCTGCAACTGCAACTGTTACTGGTGATCCTAAATAAATTTCTGAATCTCTGCATCCCATTCTTCCTTTGAAATTTCTGTTAGCTGTTGAGAATGTGACTTCTCCAGGGGCCATAACCCCCTGATGAGCACCGAGGCATGGTCCGCATCCGGGATTCATTATAATTGCACCTGAATCTATTAAAGTTTCAATTATCCCGCTCTCAATAGCTTCCTTATATACAGCCCTGGAGGCAGGTATTATAAGAGTTCTTACTTTTACTTTTTTCCCTTTCAGTACTTCCGCTGCGAGTTTTAGATCTTCAATTCTTCCATTTGTACATGTTCCGATCAATGCCTGGTCGATCTTTGTCCCTTCAACCTCACTGATTGTAGCGAGATTATCAACAGTATGGGGCTTAGCAACCGATGGGGAAATTTTTTCAACATCAAATTCGAAAGTTTTGTTAAATATTGCATCTTCATCTGAATAAAGGCTTTCATATTCACCCTTAGCTCGTCCTCTCAGATAGTCGAACGTATTATGATCGGGTGGCGTGTATCCGCATTTCGCTCCCATTTCGGCTGACATATTTGACAAGACCATTCTTTCCGGGACTGTCATTCTGCTGATCGTGTCTCCGGAGAATTCAATAGCTTTATAATCAGCTCCGTCAGATCCGATATTACCGATAATATGGAGTGCAATATCTTTAGGCGTTATATACTTTGGCGATATCCCATTTACAATTATCTTTATAGTTTCCGGTACAGAGAACCATAATTCTCCTGTTGCCCATATTGCTGCAACCTCAGAACGGCCAATTCCTGCAGATAAAGCTCCGACAGCTCCATAAGTAGTTGTGTGAGAATCAGAACCGACGATAAGTTTCCCCGGCATGGCAAATCCATGTTCAGTAAATATTTGATGACAGATACCATGATTTATATCAAAAAAATTATTAATATTCTGCTCTTTAACGAAAGCTCTTATCTCCTTATGATTTATTGCCGAAGATTCTCTGGGTGCAGGAACTTCATGGTCAAGTATGATTACAACCCTCTCCGGATACTTTACTTTTTCGACGCCGATCTTTTTAAATGTTCCGGAAATTGCAGCCGCATTATCATGGCTCATCACATAATCGGGTTCTACAGAAACTATATCACCTGCAGAAACCTCTTTTCCGGCTTTTACCCCGAACACTTTTTCAACAAAAGTTTTTCCCATAATTGCTCCTTTAAATATTGATCATCAATGAGACATTATTCTATAAAAAAAATCAAAATATGTAAAGAAGAAAATTGGTATTAAAACGATATTATTTAATACACAAATCTCAGATGGATTTCTTAATAAAAATAATATGTACTAATATAATCAATTTTAATAAATTTTTGTGTTGTTACAACATGAGAGCTTGTTTTCCATTTGATTGTGGGAAACGGAAGAAAACAGCTAAAGGCAAAACAATTATTATTATTATCCCGCCTTTAGCTGTATAGTATCATCGGACTTTATTTAATCTAGGTCAATTGTTCCCATAGTCTTTTTTCTTCTCTTGCTCTCCATTTTATCCCATTTTTTCATACATTTTGGGTATTTGACTTTTCCCAGAGAGCATTTTAAATATTCAGAAATATATACAATACATGCTCTAATAGCTTTGCCGACCGGAGTTTTCTTTGCTTTATTCCCACTGATTCCGAAGTTTCTCAGTGAAAGACCTGCCCCAATTGCACTTCCTTTTGCCCTTGCTTCAATAGTCCTTGCATCGGCGATCTCGCCGGTTTCGGAATCTATAACCTTTACATCAACCGCTATATAAGCTTTTGATTTTTTGCCTCCCAGGCTGAGTCCTTTAAATCTTATTTTCCCGCCTTGAGAAGAGCTCATTTCAAATGCAGTAACAGTTCCTGCAATAAGATACTTTGCTCCCTTTATCCTTTTCATTTTTACCAAAGTTCTGTTACTGACTCTTCCGGATGCACTTAGGTCCTGTTCTGAGAATACGGCTCCGATTTCTTTTCTCTCAAGTACCTGAAAAGCTTTTGTGCTGTAAAGCTCTGCGATCAACATATCCTGAAGTTCGGTTGCCACTGTATTGTTCCATCTCCAGAAACTGGTCCCGGCAACATGGTTTGTAAACCTGAGTACTCCAAGACGTGGTTTTTCCGCCGATAAATTGTTAACAAGTGGTCCAAAGATCAATAATAATGAAATTATAAGCATTGTTTTTTTCATTTTTTCTCCTTTTGTAGAATGATTATAATTAATAAATAAAAAAAATTAAATTCTATCTCACTTATTTTTTAATTTATTCTACTATCTAACCCTCACACCTGGTCACTTCGACAAACATAGTAACCGGATTGCTGACTCCCCAATTCGTAATTTTCAATAGATTGATATATATTAATTAGAGATAGCGGTTCCTGATGCAATGATAAACTATATTGAAGAGATCATTCTGAAATTAACCTACCGGGAAAGGTTGGAATGGCTGTTTCCTGATCCCCCTTTAATCCCCCTTAAGGAAGGGGGAAAGTTGTATTTGTAAAAATGCTTATTACCTCCCTTGGTAAGGGGGGTGCCGTAGGCGGGGGGTTTATACAGAAAAATTTACTCTAAATCTCTTGATTCTCTTCTTCCACTATTTTAATATTTACTTGAAGTATTTAATTAGTTTTGCATTAAAGCAAAAATAAATAAATTGAGTATTATTAAGGGGAGTTGTGTTTTGAGTGTTAATAAAAATTATCTGAAGATTAAAAAGAATACTAACAAAAATAGAGGAATTAGTATAACCAGTGAAGAGGTTAAAGAAAGAGGCCTGATATGGAGTGGGAATCACCTCCCTTATAATCCGGAAAATATTATTAAAGCAAGGGTATTGAGAAAAAATGAAACTTCCGCAGAGAAAAAACTCTGGAGTGAATTCTTATCAGGTCATAGACTAAGATTCCTGAGACAAAGGCCGATTGATCATTACATTGTGGATTTTTATTGTGCTTCAGTGAGATTAGCAATTGAAATTGACGGTAGTTTACATTTTACCGATTCAGGGATCGAGAATGATAAAATAAGAACCGATTTGCTAAATTTATATGGGGTCAAAGTAATTAGATTTACCAATAGCGAAGTTATGAATGGTTTTAATAATGTATGTGAAAAGATAGAAAGTGAACTTTAGCCCTTTTTTATCTTAATCTGTGATCCCCCTTTAATCCCCCTTAAGGAAGGGGGAAAGTTGTATTTGTAAAAATGC
>CAYNUG010000108.1:0-7760 GCA_964400545.1 uncultured Clostridia bacterium
TTATCTATATCTTCACTTACCGTTAGCGACAAACCTTCTGAAGCCACTTTCCCTTTTACCGAATCCTCGGGATCTGTCCCATCTGAGGTCGCCCTATCTGTTGAAATAAAAACAGTGTTTTGTCCAGACCCCAGTTCTGATATCAATTCTTTAATGAATTCTTCTGGAATACCCGAACCCATTCTCTGGCAAACCCCCCAACCACTCTCAAGACTTCCTCGTCCAGTTTGTCCACGAAGAAAATTTATTTTACCCGGAACCTGATCAATTTTCATCCCCTTAAGGTCATCTTTTGTATAAACAGGTTCAAGAGTTATCCCTTCATAAGTAAGAGTCTTTAAAGCTCTCTCAAAATCCTTTCCTTTGAGAGAACTAATTGCCGCTTCTTTCCACTCTTCATATCCGGGATAGGAAAAATCACTTGAAAGTGAACTATCTTTATCTTCTTTCTTCATACTGTTTCCTGTTTCCATTATTATTTTTCTCCGTGGAATTATTCGTTAATAAATAAACGGCATTATAACTTATATCTCCGTTTCGGGCAATAGGAAGTAATATAAAATTTAATATAATTTAGTCCTTTAACTTTTTCGAGATATCCTTCACATCTTCGAGAGAGTCAAGAAACAATCTAAGCTCAACCCCTTTCTTTTCAAAAAAAGGAGAATGGTGAACCGTAAACCTGAAAGGGAATTTTATTTTGCTGACCTCCTGTTTCCATCCATCTTCATAATCTCTGAATTCAGGATACCTCACTCGTGAAACAGCAGACAATATCCCGGATCCCGGGTTTTCATTTTCAATCAATTCTTTTATATTAATCTTTTGGAAAACATCTTTAACAGATATTTTTTCTCTGAAACAAATTTCTCCGATCATATCAAGCAAATTCTGTTCATTACTCCTTGAGAACTTCACTTTGCTAAAAAGATCGAACAAAACATCTCTGTCCTTTTTTTCCAGAGAGCATAATCTGACTGCTGTTCTAAGAGATAACAGATCAGAAGAAAGGATCGTCCTGAAATCCTCACCTGTCAGTTCAGGCAGCATCGAGATAAGCAATTTATCTATTTTAATTCCAAGATCAGTTCTTTGATAGATTTCCTGAACATCAGAATATTTAATGATATTTTTGAGGAAGTTAAGTTTTTCATATAGAGAGAGAGGTTTTAATAATGATCTTGAATTGTAACTCAGAAAAAGCGATTCCTTCTCATCCAGATCAGAAATAAGAACCTCAGAATATTCCACCCCTTTATCCAGGAAAAACATATATGAGTCATATCCGGATAAGATCACCATTTCCGGATTTACTATTATCGGCGGTGTTCCTGGAAAGTCATTCTGGAATTTCCCGTGAAGTTCCGGGTCGACGGGAATTGATATGATATATTCAACTTCTTTGATCAGATCTGCAATTTTTATCTTTTCAATTCTCATTATTTCTGTTTCACGGGGCAGACGTACTCACTTCAAGCCCTCTCCCAACATTAATGATGAAAGGTGTTCCTCCCGCTTTACTTATCGCTTCGGCAACATATTCTTCTCTCCCCGGACAATAAGCAAACATACAACCACCCTCGCCTGAACCATTTATCTTTCCTGAAAGAGCTCCGGCTTTAAAAGATTCATCCATCATATTTTCGATCTTTTTCGTTGAGACTTTCAAATTATCACGTAAAAAAGCATGGTGCATATTCATCAGAGAAGCGATCTTATTATCATCAATCTTCCCCTTTTTCATCTCAATTAATGCTTTTTTTGTAATATCAAAATTCCCCAGCACTGCTTCCAGGTAAGGCCTGACAGAATTACTAACCAGACTGAAATACTCTGAAGCTTCATTAAGATCAATATCCTTATAGCTTTTATACTCATAGAATGAAGAAAGCTCTTTAAGCCCTGCTTCCTGCCCCGATCTCACTCTCTTAAGGGTCTTTTGCGTATCTTTCGGTTCACCGGAATCGCCAAGTACAAAGCCCCTGAGATCAGGGTCAAGTTTCTCAATTTTTATATCATCAAAAAAAGTAAAATAATTTACACCACCGAGAGCGGAAGCATATTGATCCTGTCTGCCTCCACTTTCATGAAATTCCTCAACTTCCGCCAAATATGCTATTTCAGCTATTTCCGCCCTCATCCGGTCTATCTCTCTACCGCTGAACCTGGCAGCAAGGACAAATCCCGTCCATGCTACGGTAAGTGCTGAAGAAGAAGATGTCCCGGCCTTTTTCGGAATATTACCGCTTAGAACTGCTTCAACCTTCCGTTCGTCAAAATATCCTCTGTCCTTAAGAACTTTTACTACACTTCTTATATAATCCTTTTTTCCTTCGTAAACTATATTATTACTGTCAAAAGTTACTTCCTTTCCTATATCAGGGAGAGAAACTGTAACACCCGTCCCGTTAGAAATATTTCCTTCGATCTTTATTCTTAGATCAATAGCGGCATTAATTACCGACAATGACATATAGTCCTGATGTTCGCCAAAAAGACATATCCTACCTGGTGATCTGCTTATTATGCTCATTGAAATTTTATCCTGTGATCTTTCGAAAGGACACTTCCTCACCATCGGACACCTCTGTATTCCTGAGATATACAAAAGGCCCTATTTTGCAATTATTACCGATCCGTGTACCGGAACCCAGATATGTCGAAGGAAAAATGATCGTATCTCTACCAACTTTAACATCATTCTCTATCGTGACAGTTTCAGGCTGTAGAACCGTCACCCCGTTCTGTTCAGTCAATATCCTTATATTGTTATCATTAAATTTACTTTGAGCTTCCGAAAGCTCCATCCTGTTATTTATCCCGATCGCAGCAAAATAATTGTCAGTAATTACAGCTCCTGACAAATGCCCTTCCTTCTTTAATATTGAAACAATATCGGTAAGATAGAATTCTTTTTTTTCATTATCACTGCGAATATTTTTTAACAAAGGAAAAACGGTCATATTGTCAAACAGATAGATCCCGGCATTTACTTCATCTATCTTCAATTGCTCCTCATCCGCATCAACGGCTTCAACTATCGCATCCACCCGCCCACTGTCATCTCTTAATATCCGTCCATAAGGGGGAGGTTCTGTCGGGAATACGGCAGACAAAAGAGTACATTTAAGCCCGCTATTCTTATGAGCAATGATCATTTTTTCAAATTCAACTGATGTTATATACGGATTATCACCAACAGTGACAAGAACATCCCCATCAAAACCGGACAGATATGACCCTGCCGACATCAATGCATCAGCAGTACCTGTCTGTTCTTTCTGAACCGCATAGTTCACTTTCCTGTCCACAACAAATTCGACCTCGGTCCTGTTCTCTCCAACAACAATTATAATATCTTCATCTTTTATACCTGTTTGCGAAAGGGCATCAAGGATATAGTTAATGATCTCCTTTCCCAATATTTCGTGAACAACTTTGGACCTGTCCGACTTCATTCTTTTTGATTTTCCTGCAGCGAGAACAACCGCTTTCATTTTTCCACTCATTTTTTGTCCTTCTCCGAGATATCAATTTTATTCTTCTTGAACTTTACAAATAGTTTGTCTGATCTCAAATTCTTTCCAGTTATATAATCAATAACTGCTGATCGGATCTCTCTCTCTACAAATTCGACTATCATATGAGCAGACCCGCCTCTCCGTTCTGCTTCAGCCGCTAATATATTTGATATTTTTTTATCAAAAACAAGGATCTTCCCGAATTTATCTTTTATCTCAACAGCAATATCCTCCATTTCATTTACGGCTATTCTCTCAAGACTTTTCTTGATCAGAGGAGAAAATTCTATTATTTCATCCACCCAGTCGAGGATACTAATGATCTTGGGCGGAATAACAATTCTGCTAAGCAATTTATCTCCTTTGACAAATCCGATCTGACTCCTTGATACTTCGTCCCCTATTCTTGTAAGACTGAAAATAAATATCTTATTTGATATACAATATTTCTTTCCTGTATGATCTATCACTTCACCTTTCCCGAGGATCTCTTTCAACAGCGACAATGTCGAACTATGGGTCTTGTCAATATTCTCAAAAAAGATAACAGAGAACGGATGAAGTTCAAATTCTCTTATCAACATCCCTATCCCACCGTCAGGACCTGAAACAAGCTTTACCGCATCTTCGGGTTTCTTATATTTTGAAAGATCTATCACTCTCAGTTTATCCCTGCTTCCGAACAGATATTCAGCTATCTCTCCGGCAACATAACTTTTCCCGACTCCCGGAGGACCAAGAAAGAGGAATATTCCCTCAGCTTTTTTCCCTGACTTATCTGCCTCAAATCTTGATAATTTAATGATCCTTGAGACCTCTTCAAGTGCAGGACTCTGATTGACGATCTTTTTTCTGAGATAAGAAAGTATCCCGGAAGCATGTTTAACCGGATCCAGTCTGATGATTTCAGGAGGAAGTTTTGTTATATCTGAAAGACTTTTATAGATATGTTCCACCTTCAATTCTTTTTCCCCTTTAACCGACGCTTTGGAACAGGAAGAATCAAGAAGTTCAACTCCTTTTCCGGGGAAATATCTGCTGGGGACAAATCTTCCCGATAATTCGAAGATCTTCTTTAAAATACTCTTTTTTATTTTAACGGAATAATAGTCTTCAAAATATCCGGAGATCCCTGAAAGAATATCCATAACTTCATTTTGTCCGGGCTCCTCGAGAAACACCGTGGAAAAGTTCATCGAAAGAAAATCATCACTTTTCATGAACCCGTAATAATAGTTGGGAGTAGTCGCTCCGATCATCTTCATATCCCTGTTAATAAAATAAGATTTCAGAAGATTTTGAATCCCTGAAGAATTACCCACCCCATCCTTTCCGGTTATCGATTCGATCTCCATCTCATTCAGGAACAAAATTATTTTATCCCCGTTCTGTAATAATTCATCAAATAGTTCTTCGAATTCCTTTATAAGGTGATCACTGTTTTCACCCTTGAAGAAAAATCTGTTCATAGACAACTCAAAGATCACTTTATTCTTCAGTGACTGGTGAACATTTCCCGAATTTATTCTTGCCGCAAGTTCAGTTATCAGTGCAGTTTTTCCAACACCGGGCTTTCCTACCAGAAGAAGATTACTCTTCAATTTCCGAAGCAAGGTCTCCATGACGGCTTCGAGTTCCCTTTCTCTGCCTACGAACGGTATCCTCCCGTCTTCCCTCGCCTGCTCACTCAGATCCTCAAGAAATGGAAAAAACCTTTCGGATATATTTAATTTTTTGAAATTATTATTCATCTTTCTCAACTATTAGCATCAATGAACTGAAATTTAAGTATCGTTCGCCAGAGTATCTCGAAATCAAGTTTCATAGTCCAGTTTTGTATATAAAAAATATCAAATTCGATCCTTTTTGTCAGAGGAGTATTACCCCTTAGACCATGCACCTGTGCCCAACCTGTCATTCCCGGTTTAACCGTATGCCTGAGCATATATTTAGGTATTTCCTCTTTGAACTTATCAACCAGTTCCGGCCGTTCCGGTCTTGGTCCTACAAGAGACATATCACCCTTAATTACATTAATCAGTTGTGGTAGTTCATCGAGCGAGAATTTCCTGAGAATTCTTCCCACTTTATTGATCCTGACATCATCCGGAGGTGACCATATCGCTCCTGTATCTTTTTCCGCATTTTGTATCATTGTGCGAAACTTTATGATCTTGAAACTCCTGCCGGATACACCTATTCTCGACTGAGTATAGAAAACTGGCCCTTTTGAGGAAAGTTTTATTATAACTCCGATTATTATCATCGGGAAAAAAGCAACAAAGAATGCAGCCATACCCAGAATAAGATCAAAACCATTCTTAAGAAAGAGCCTCCACCCGTTCAATGGAATATCACCAAGATTTATAACGGGAAGTCCTTCAATGTGCTCCATCCCCGATCCGAGAGATGACATATAAACAATATCCGGTACAAGTTTTACATCTATCAGCAAATTGTTCCCGTCCTCGATCAGTTTAGTGATGATTGAAAAATTCTTCATAGAAAGGGCAATGAACAGATCTGTTATTCCGTAAGATCTCACGATCTTTTTTATATCTCCGTAAGTTCCCAGAATATTCCCCTCTCCACCTTCATCTGAAAGATACCCCACAACATCAATACCGAAATGCTTATATTTATCGAGATTATCACCCATCATTTTCCCAATATCCCCTGTTCCTGCAATAAGCACTCTCGATATTCCGTTATTCTTAAGAAAGGTTTTCCTGAACAGAAAAAACACAAAAAGCCTGAAACAAAATATTGTCAGTACAGAGAAAGGGATATAAAGAAAAAGAAAAACATGAGAAATTTGAAAATTTATATGCTCATAACTCCTCATATAACTGAATAGGAGGATAATGACTATTGCTGAGAGTACTGTATTAAAAAAAACAAGAAAGAGATCATCAAGACGATTTCTTCTCAATTTGATCTTGTAATAACCCATATACGAAAAATAGAGGACCTGAACTACGATA
Source organism: uncultured Clostridia bacterium (assembly GCA_964400545.1). Lineage (GTDB taxonomy): Bacteria > Acidobacteriota > Aminicenantia > UBA2199 > UBA2199 > UBA647. The sequence goes on from CAYNUG010000108.1 coordinate 6,506, forward strand.
AGGAATGGAAGCACCAGGAAATATTTGTCATACTGAGGGACACCTTTCGGCACCCCGATAAGGCCGGAATAGAACCTGAGAAAAAAAGTGAGGGCAAAACTTGTGACAATGGCAAATATGTCACTGAGAACATAAAGATATATCAGCTGCTTTCTCCTTTTCTTGATCATGAGATCTTTTTAATGAAAGCAGTCATTTTTTTTCTGAAATTATCTGCGGAAAACCGGAGAGCACTTTTTCTGATATTATCTTTATTGAAATTTCTTCCTTTAAATTCTTCCAGAGCATTTAACAAACCAGAAGATACTTCGGGATCATACAAAATTCCATTTTTATTATTAACAATGTCTGTTACTCCTCCCTCCCCTAAAGAAATGACTGGGATTCCGCAACTTAGCGCTTCGACAAAAGTAATCCCAAAGTCCTCAATCCCCGAATAAACAAATGCCCTGCTATTTCTGTAAATATCCCGCAACATTTCCCCGGAAAGATCTTTTCTAAATTCAATATTCTTTCCAGCAAGATTTTTCAATCTCTTCTCTTCGGGCCCTTTTCCCACTATGATCAGTTTGTCACCCGTCCTATTGAAGGTTTCCACAAGAATATCAACCTTTTTGTAGGGAACAAGAGCAGAAACAGTAACGAAATGCTTCCCTTTTGCATTGTTGCCCGGAGTAAAAAATTCGGTATCAACCGGAGGATGAATTACTTCAGAGTCTCTTCTGTAGTATCTTCTTATCCTCTCTTTTACAAAATTTGAATTTGCAATAAAATGGTCAACTCTCTCATTGCTTGAAATATCCCACTTCCTGAGTTCCGACATTCTGTTCCTTATAAATTTCTTCTTTAATCCCTTCATGTCCCCGAAATATGAGAAATACTGGTCCCACGCATATCTCATCGGAGAATGGATATAGCTGATATGTTTAGAATAAGGATAAGGGATGATCCCTTTGGCAACACAATGAGAACTACTTATTATGAGATCATATCCCTTCAGATCAAAATCTTCTATAAATCTGGGGAACAAAGGGAGAAAATATCTATACATTTTCTTTATCACTTTGGAACGGTTCAGAGAGGAAGAGATGATCTTATGATCTTTTATCTTTTCAGAGATTTTATCTTTTTCGAGAAAGAGAGTGAAGATATCAGCATCAGGGAATATTTCGAGTAATTCTTCGAGGACCTTTTCGCCTCCGCGCATACCGTTCAGCCAGTCGTGGATTATTGCAGTCCTTTTTCCCATTTACAC
>CAYNUG010000109.1:0-7637 GCA_964400545.1 uncultured Clostridia bacterium
TCTTTATTGCTGCCATGGCAACGTCCGCTGCCTCATGAGCAAAAACTTCCGTCTCATCCATTGTAGGCATTATGTAATCAGGGCTGATACCCTTGTTCTCTGCATATTTTGCTACTGAATATGATGCCGCGATCGCCATCTCATCAGTTACTTTTTTTGCCCTTACGATCAATGATCCCTTGAGTATTCCGGGAAAACCTATAGAATTATTTACCTGGTTGGGGAAATCCCCTCTTCCGGTAGCAACAATATAAGCCCCTGCCTCTTTTGCTGCGTAGGGATATATTTCAGGTACCGGGTTTGCACAAGCAAAAACAATGGATTTTTCAGCCATTGAATTGATCCATGAAGGTTTGAGGACATTCGGACCCGGTGTGCTAAGTGATATTATTACGTCAGCACCTTTCATCGCTTCATCAATTTCTGTTATACCTTTCGGATTTGTTTTTTCACATAGTTCCCATTTGCGATAAAATCTTTGATCTGATTTTATATCATCTCTGCCTTTATGAAGTGAACTTTTTGAATCGAACATGATTATTTTTTCCGGATCTGCACCAGCCTTAATGATAAGCCTTGCTATTGTAGTGTTTGATGCACCTGCACCATGAAAGACCATTCTGACCTTATCAATATCTTTCCCGGCGATCTTTAATGCATTGATAAGCCCTGCCAGAGTGACGGAACCAGTTCCCTGAGCATCATCATGCCAGACCGGGATATCAGCTTCCTCTCTAAGGGTATCAAGAACCTTGTAGCAATTCGGTTGGGATATATCCTCCAGATTTACAGCACCGAAACTTGGTTGGAGCATTTTTACGAAATCTATTATTTTATCAGGATCGTGCTCCCCTTTACTGTTATAACTATCAATACAAAGAGCGACGCCATCTACACCACCCAGATATTTCATTAAGAAGACCTTACCCTCCATTACGCCTAATCCTCCGGAAGGAGTACAATCCCCATCTCCCAATACTCTTGTGGAATCAGATACTACAGCAACAAGGTTTCCTCTGTTGGTTAAATCAAAAGAAGAATCATTATTATCCCGGATAGAAGTTGATACTTTGGATACTCCGGGTGTGTACCAGACATTGAACCAGTTAAAACCGTAAACTCCTGCTTTGGGCATCGTAGCGATCTTCCCGCCATAGAATTTGTGTGTTGAATATGCAAGTTCTTTCAGGAAAAGGGTTTTACCGTTTGCTATTTGTTCCTGACTGAAGTTATCAGGAAATAATACATCTAAATTTGTTAATGACAAATCTATCTTTGGCATTTCGCCTCCTTTTAGGGTCAGAAATTTTTAAATTTAACAATATAACTTTTTTAGCTGTGAATCAACACTTTTTTTGAAAAAAATTTATTTTTTAATTAATTTGTGATAGTTCTTTGTTTTGTGCCTGTTTATTCCAATTATTTAAGGTTTTACATTTATCACATTGATGTAATTGTATGGAATATCAATGTTCTTATCATTAAAGATCTTCTGAATTCTAATATTAAATTCTCTTGCGACACTCCACTGTTCACCTGTCTCTGTTTTTGCAAGTACTCTGTAATTTACGGAGGAATCCCCGAAAGAAAGTATCCCCTGAGGAAATGGTTTCCCGAGGATCTTTTTATTCCATTCGGGATCGTTGTACATGGAATCGCAAATAGAATTTAGAGCGTCCATAACTGCGGAACTCTCAACATCGTAGGACACTCCGATATTTATGACCGCTCTGGACCATTGATAAGTGGAATTTGAAACGATAGAAATTTCCCCGTTCGGAATAGTATGAAGCGTACCATCCAATGCTCTGAACTTGATAGTCCGGAGAGATATTTTCTCGACCGTTCCTGACTTCCCGTTGATCTCAACATAATCTCCAAGCGCGAACTGTTCTTCCATAAGAAGAAAGAACCCGGTCACAATATCTTTCACAAGTGATTGGGCCCCGAATCCGATGGCGAGTGATATTCCACCTGCTGCAAGTAAAAACGGCCCATAGTCAATGTTAAGGACACCGAGAACCCATATAACGGCAGAGACCCAAAGTACTATTTTTACAAAAGACTGGATAACGGAGGATAATGTCTGGTATCTTTGTTTTTTGTGCGCATCGATCTTTTCACTTTTTTCTATCCGTTTAATAGCTTTTCTGTTTATAATTCTTGAAATTCTTGTTAAGAATAAAACAAGAAGAATTGCAGTAAATATTACTATAACTCCCTTCAAAAGCTTTTCTAACAGTTCCTTTTTCTCCTTTTTTTTCAGGAGAACGCTCTCTTTTTCTATAATTGAAGCTCTTTCCTGTAATGTACTGATATTTGTGTTAGTAAGGTAGATCATCGTTCTCGTTGTATTCAGCAATGGAATTTCCAGACCGTTCACCCTGAGTTCTGTCGCATGTGCAAGTGTCCTGTTTATAAGTCTTATTATCAAATTTCTGCTTTTTACAGATTCATTTTTAAGTGATATTGTCTCCGATTTTTTTTCTTCGATCTTGCTGGTCCTCTTTTTTTCCTGTTTTTTCAGCTCCTCCAGTTTTCCAAGTTGTATGGAAAGTCCTTTATTAACTTCTTTAAGTTCCGAAGAGAGAAGATTTATCCTTTCAGAAATGGGAAGATTATCTATGGATATTGTGCTGTTCGATCTTTTACTTTTTTCTATCTCATCATTCTTCCTGTTCAGCTGGACCATCTCGATCTCTTTTTTTAACCTGGATATCTTGAGAGAGACATTGTTAAGATCTCTCTGAATCTGAATAAGACCGTCTTTGCCGGACATTGTAAATCTTTTCAGCTTCTGAAGTATGATCTTTGTATCAGATGAACCGGAAAACTTTCTGCAGAGAGGGAAAATATTATCTGTGACAAGATTATACTTTGCGAGGAGAAGCTTGAATTTTCTGTTATTAAAATCCAGAAGTTCGACAAGCTGATTGGTTTTCTGCAAATCCTTAAATCCGGGAAAACTCCCCGGGGCAAATTGTTCAAGGGTGATGGATTTAGCTTCAATTTCATCAAATTCTAATTCAAATCCATTGAACTTTTCCAGGAAACCGGAACCTCTGATCTGCAGGAACGCCAGCAAAAAGATCGTCAATAGTATTAATATTCGTTTCATCATTTATCCTTTTTTACTGAACATAATAGATCTTTATACTCCACTTGGTGATCTCCCCATGTTTTCTCTCTCCGCTGTTGTTAACTGTCACTTTCCAGTTCCCGTTCGGAGTGATAGAGTTGAAAATCTCTGTTGTACCGATGAAATTTTTCCCGTTATCCTCATGGAGACCTTTGTTCCAAACACTGTAGACGGTCCTGTTGTCCGTGCCGATAAGAGCGACACTCAGATCTTCAATTTTGGGATGATTTATAGAAACAGCATATTCTATCTTTTTAATTTTTCCTGTTATTCCGCTTACTTCAATAATGGAATATGCGGGGACATAGGATCCTATGGCAGTAGGCGTATTGTTATAAAACTGCTTAGACAAAGTTCTCAATTCAGGTTCCTTTTTTTTCTTTGACATAAGCAAAATGACCGCACCTATAACAACGGCTCCTCCTATCAAAATAAATGGAGACATCTTTTTTTTCTTTTTTACTCCTTCTTTCTCGATGACCTTTTTAACAGCAACTTTTTCCAAAAGAACTTCAATGGAATTAGATTTATTACTATTTACTTCAATTTCTTTCGTCGAAACATTATATCCTTTCTTTGCAATTGTGATTATATATTTCCCCTTTACAAACTTTTTGATCTTTAAAGGTGTCACACCGATGCTTTTGTTATCCAATGTAACCGCTGCTTCTGTAGGACTTGATGTAATGATCAATTCTCCGAGAATGTTATTCTGAGCATCCCGGAAAAGCTTTATAAACCCCGGAGGGTAGATCTCCTCATCGATTTCCTGATTAGGGTTTATCTTTATAAGTTTCTCTAATTGTAATTTTGATTTATCGGTCTCCTGAATTGTAAAATAGGTTAATGCAAGTGAGACCATGGTTTTGAAAAGTTTTTGCTTTGTTTTTACAAGTTCTTTTCTTTTATTCAGTTTCATAATTATCTGTTCATAAATCCCGATAGCTTCAATAAATTTTCCGTTCTGATAATCATTCTCTGCTTTTATAAGAAGTTTTGATATTACAGTTTCGTCATTTTCCGTATCCGGAAATAAACCCGGATTTGCTCCTATAAAAATAAAAAACAAAAAGAAGAAGATCGTTTGTATTGTTATCGCTTGTGAATATCTCATTTTGTCGCCTCCATTTTTAGTGAAAAATTTATATTTGTTTTTTTCATACTTATGATCCTTATGATCCGTTCCTCTGAAATGTACCCTTTTTTTTCTGCTCTTATTCTGTAAGTCCCAACAGGGAATTTTTTTTCAAAGATCGGATTGTCTCCATAATCAATTTCATTTATGAAAAATTTCGCAAAAGGTCTTGCTGTAATTGTAAGAAAACCGTAAGGACTGAATCTGTGATGTGAAGAAACTTCCTTTCCCGGTTCGACCAGAATTTCTTTATCTTCGGATAGATATCCTTCAATTTTATATGTAAATTTATATTTTCCCGGTGGAAAACTTTTTTTGAATATCTGTGTTGTATTACCGAGTTTAAGACCGTTCCAGTAAATTTCCGCCGGCGGGTATGAGCTGAACCGGATAGTTCCAGGAAGATTCGTGGTGATCTCGTTTTTTTCTTTTCCCGTAACAACTTTCTGATCCTTCCGGATTTTATCTGTTTTTTTCCGGGGAAGAATGTTTTGTTCTTTCACAGGAACTATTTCTTCAATTTTATTTTTAGAAATTCCGGATATCAAGCTTTTTTTGTCCCTTACTTTCTCTTCTGATCTTGTAATTGTTGCAGCATTTGAAGTTTCAACTTCTTTTTTGATCTCCGGTACATCTTTGCTTATGATATTTGAGTTTTTATCCCTGTTCTGTAATTCATCTGAAGTTGAATCCCTATATCCTGAAGTTCCCTTGTAAATAGCGAAAGCAATCAGCGGGATTATAACGATCGAGAGGATGATAAGAACAGGTCCTCTTTTTTTTTGCTTTTTTTCGGAGGCTGCGTAACTCAGGCGCTTTCCCATTAAAACACCTTTCTTTTCGGTCAGGATCTTGCTTATCTCTGAAGCATTCTGGAATCTTTTCCCCGGTTTTTTTTCGAGGCATTTTGAGATGATATATTTCAAATCTCTGGGTGCTTCAGGAATGATCTTCCCTATCTGTTCAGGCTCCTCGTTGACATGTTTATATAAGATCTCGATAGATGAGTCGGCCGAGAATACGGGCTTCCCGGTCACAAGTTCATAAAGAGTTGCCCCCAGAGCATAAATATCCGAGCGATGATCTACATTCCCCCCTTTTATCTGCTCAGGAGAAATGTAATATGGAGTTCCCATGATCGATCCTGTCTGTGTCATTGTCTGGCTTGAAGCCGATCTGGCTATTCCGAAATCGGCGAGATATATGTTCTCACCACCATCCTCTATAATTATATTTGCAGGTTTTATATCTCTGTGTATTATTCCTTTGTTGTGAATATATGTGAGAGCGCTGGAAAGTGCATTGATAATCCCTGGAACAAGTGCAAGTCTTGTCCGCTTATCTTCTTCTATATAGGATTTCAGATTTTTCCCTTTTACGTATTTCATTACAATAAAAGCGGTCCCTTCAGCAATTCCTGTTTCATAAATATTGATTAAGTTAGGGTGTTCAAGCTTTGCATAAAGCCGGGCTTCTCTGATAAATCTCTTTACGATATCCGGGTCGGATGCATGTTTCGGAAGGAGTATCTTAATCGCTACCTTTCGCTCGAGCATTTTATCAAGAGCAAGGTATACCTCTGCGAATCCTCCTTTCCCCAAAAGTTTTATGAACTCATATTTTCCTGAGAAAGATTTTTTTATATTCTCAATATTCATAATTCAGTAGCTATATGTTCCGGTCCGTTAAAAAAATTATAATATTTTTAATGCTAAAAGACAAACGATGATAAAAAAGATTTTGCCCTTGACTTTTGAAAATCCATTAACATATAATTCTCTCGTAGGCTACAGATAAGGGGAAAAGCCGGGAGGGAAAAATGAGAAAGACAATAATTATTCTGGTATTTGTTTTATTTTTCGCCTTTTCAGTTCAAGCTGTTGAAGAAAGTGTAACGACAAACGACCTAAATATTGGTAGAGTGATGTTTTCCAGGCCTTTTATTCACGACAGTAAAGACTACAATAAGGGCATCTACAAAGTTACACTGAAAGAAAAGGATGGCGAATTCCTGTTCAATATATATAATACTTCAGATAAACTCCTGTTTGAGGAAGTTGCTGTAGTCAAACTCAGAAAGAGCCGGATTGGCAAAAGGAAATTTCTGCTTAGGAAAAGTTTTCTGAAAGGATATGAATTTTTCCGGATCAAAGTGACAAAACCCGATAAAGTAATAATGGGCTACTTTCTTCTGACAAAGAACACGGTAAAGTCCAAATAAAAAACAGATAACTCCATTATCTTACCTGCCCGCCTTCATCATTATCATCTTTTTCTTTTGTTATATCATATTTGCCGTAATAATCATGGATCTGAAGGTGATCTTCCTCTGTGCAATAATCCAGGGGCTCATTTCCTTTCAAATAACATTCCATGAAAGGATACAGGCAATCAGGAGAAAATAATTTTCCTGTCATTTTATCTATTTTAACCTCTATTACTCCGGATGGTTTTCTATATCTTTTCATTTCAGGATATTTATCGAGATATTTTTGCATAAAACTTACAAATACAGGACAAGCAGCTCTGGATCCGGTTTCACCTTTCCCGAGCGATTTCTCAACAAAATGACCAACCCAGACCCCGACTGTCAGAGTCGGTGTATAACCTATGAACCAGGCGTTGGAATAATTATTGGTAGTTCCGGTCTTTCCTCCAACAGGTGCATTCAATACCCTTGCTCTAAAACCAGAACCGTATTTAACAACGCCCTGGAGCAGATAGTTCATGACATATGCAGTATCTTGTTCGAGGACCTGTTTTTTATCGGGGAAATTTTCTTCAACTATATTATTATTTTGATCAAGAATAGATGTTATTTTATATGGATTTACTCTTATCCCGTAATTAGGAAAAACCGTGTAAGCTGCGACCATCTCCTTCAGGGTTATTTCAAGAGAACCGAGCCCGATCGACATTATAGGTATCAATTTTGATGTTATTCCGAATTTTTTTGCATATTCGACAACTTTCGGAGGCGTTATTGATTCTACTATTCTGGCGGTTACAAGATTCTTTGATTTTTCAAGTCCCATCCTGAAAGTAACAGGTCCGACATATTTTCCTGAATGATTTCTCGGTTCATATGGTTCCTGGGTCCAGCGGTTCTCAAATATTTTCGGTTCATCGAGTATTATTGTTGACGGAGTAAATCCATTCTCAATAGCTGCAGTGTATACAATTGGCTTGATCGTAGATCCGGTCTGTCTGAGGGCCTGAGTTGCATTGTTCCATTTACTTTTCTCAAAATCATATCCTCCGACCATTGCTTTTATTGCCCCTGTTCGGTTGTCGACCGCAAGTAATGCCCCTGTCATTTCGGGCTCCTGTTCAAGACCCAGTTTCAGTTCTTTTTTCTTTTCA
>CAYNUG010000110.1:0-7504 GCA_964400545.1 uncultured Clostridia bacterium
CTTCCATTTCTTTGCATATTCCCCGGTATTCAATTCTATCATTTTGTTCCCCATCCTGTGGCATACCTTGATCTGATCAATGTCGGGATCGATAAATACCGAAACTTCTAAGCCTGCAGCTTTAAGATTCCCTGCAACCTCTTCGACCTTTTCACCGAACATTAGCATATCAAGCCCTCCTGAAGTAGTAACCTCTTCAGGACTCTCAGGGACAAGAGTACATGTATCAGGCTTATATTTCAGTGCGATCTTAACCATATCCATCGAGACCGCCATTTCCAAATTCAACTTTGTCTTAACGATCTTACGTAGAAGCTCCAGGTCTTTCTCCTGAATATGACGCCTGTCCTGCCGCATATGTATAGTGATACCGTCAGCTCCGGCAAGTTCAGCAATAACAGAAGCATAAACCGGATCGGGTTCATCTGACATCCTCGCCTGTCTTAAGGTTGCTATGTGATCAATATTTACTCCTAATCTCATTGTTCTTCTCCTATCCGGGAGATCAGAAAATTCTCAAAGACCCCCAGATTATTATTTATAACATTATCATCTTCGGATTCGATCATTAGCCTGATCTTCTTCTCCGTTCCGGAAAATCTTATGAGAATCCGTGAGTTATCTCCATGTTCCTTCTCAAATCTTTCTATCATTTCATTAAGTTCATCCCAATCTTCAAGAGACCGTTTTTCTCTGATCCAAATACTTCTTGTTACCTGTGGAAACGGTTTATAAAGTCCCGATGCTTCAGAAACAGAAAGTCCCAGAAATTCCAGAGCTTTAAGGAAAAGGAGTGATGTTAAGATACCGTCCCCTGTTTTCTGGACCCTGCTGTAAATTATATGTCCTGACTGCTCACCACCGAGTACTGCAGATCTCTCTTTCATTTCTTCGGAAACATATCTGTCACCAACATCACTTCTGGAAAATCCGATCCCCAAGCTTTTGAGTGATCTTTCAAGGGAAAGATTAGACATTACGGTCCCGACCACGGTCAAATCCTGATCAGGATCACTTTCGATCAGATACTTTGAAATAATAAACAGAATGAAGTCGCCGTCAAGCAGTCTTCCCAAACCATCGATCATAAGCACCCTGTCACCGTCCCCATCAAATAGTATCCCCAGTTCACCTTCACCGGTGCTCATCTTTTTTCTGAGAAATCCGGGCTCGGTCGATCCGCATCCGTCATTAATATTCTTTCCATCCGGTGTTATATTAAAAGAAGTATGGTTAATGCCCAGTCTGGAATAAACCGAGGGAGCCGCCTGTGAAACAGCACCATTTGCACAATCCAGAAGGATCCTGCCAACATTCACTTTGATCCCCCGGAATATTGATGATATAAAATCAACATATTTCTCAAGTCCACCGAAAGATAGCGGATTATATCTCTCCCCTGATTTTTTAAATATCTTGTTTGAATAGAATATATTCTCTATTTTTTTTTGAATCCCGTCCGGTAATTTGCCACCATCCGGTCCGAATAATTTTATCCCGTTATCCGACCATATATTGTGCGAAGCAGTGATCATTATACCAAGATCAAAATTATTGTTCGCAACATTATAGGATAGAGCAGGAGTCGGAATAATTCCTGCGTCAAAGATCTCCGATCCATTACCGATCCCTTCAATTATCAGTTCTTCTACATCAGGTCCCGACACCCTTGTATCCCTTCCGAAAAGAATACCGGCAGATCCCATACATTCTGAAATTGATGATCCGATCCTCTTTATCGATTCAGGATCAAGCGGATATTCTCCATAACCGGATCTAATCCCGTCCGTACCGAAGAGAGACTCACTTCTTCCTTTTTTCATTAATATTCTTAACTTTCAGGAATACGTTAATACTGTCATGCCCCTCAAATCTCAGGATCTCCTCCCGCTTCTCAAGCGAAACGGTGATCGTCGAATTCTCAGTGATCTTGGAAAGATCAATCTTATCAGTACCATAAACGGTCTCAATGTTTTTGATCTCTGATTTATACCCGAATATCTTTATTTTTTCCGGACTGATCTTTCTTTCAACAAGAGAAACTCCTTTCGGAAGCCTCCCTGTATAAAGAACCCTGACAGGAACTTCTTTATAATAGAATTCTCTAATCGTTACTTCAAATATCTTCGGATTGATCGAAACGATCTCGATCCCCTCTGGAAATGTTAAATGATCCTCAGTATACATCGTCAGTTTTGTACTCTCTTTCACATCTTCGAGATCGATAGTGACCTTAAAATCTTTTTCATCTATTCTGGCTATCTCTTCTGCAGTACCCTTGACCATTATCCTTACCGTGTTAGGTCTGGTTTGAACATCTATCATCTCGGAAAGATTTGAATGCTCGACATTAATGATAAAATTCTTTTCAAGATAGGTCCTCTCCATTCCGGATATCATTACCCAGACTGCAACAGCCAGCAAAAATGCTGTGAGTTTTAAACCTTTATTGTTCAGAAAAATGTCTCTATAATTCATAAGCTTTAAGCCTGCTCCTCAAACCCTCTCTGTCCAGCCCACGGATCAATTCTCCATTAACTGCCATTGAGATCTTCCCTGTCTCCTCTGAAACGACTATGGTTATACAATCTGTCTGTTGCGTTATCCCTATTGCTGCAAGATGCCTGGTCCCGCTCGGAGACAATTCCAACAACGGGGGAAGCTGAAAAAAACACTTCGCCATGGTTATCTGATCTCCACTTATAACAACTGCTCCATCATGTAGAGGAGAACCCGGTGTAAAGATCGTAAGGAGTAGATCCTTGTTCACTTCCGTATTGATCGGAACAGGTTTGTTCACATAATTACTGATCTTATTTTCCCTCTCTATTGCGATAAGTGCCCCTATCTTTGAGAGTGATAAAGCTACGACAGTATTAACAATTTCATCAATGACCTCGGATTTTTGAACGAGACTGTATTTCGTTTTCATCCTGCTTCCGATCTCGGCAAGAACATTCCTCAATTCATCCTGAAAAAGTACTATTATTGCAATGATCAAATATGTCAGGAAATTGTCAATGATAAAAGAAAAAGCTGTAAGTTTCAGAAGACTTGCAATAATAGCAAAAACACCTATAAGTGCCAGCCCGATCGCCATCTGATAAGATTTTGTCCCCTTAATCAGAAGTAGAATGTAATAAAAGATTATGAACAGAAAAAATATATCGACAATATCATTGATCCCGAATTGCGAAAATGCATTAACGATCTTCTCAAGTATCATTTATCATCAATTTTTTTCTTTACTGTTCTTTTTACTTTCCTTTTTTTTGTTTTTCCGTTACCTATAATCTCACTTATTTCATCTGAAGAGAGTGCTTCTTTCACCAACAGAAGTTTTGCGATCTTTTCCAATTTGTCTTTGTTGGACATTATGACCACTTCAGTATGTTTATATGCAGTATCAATTATTTTCTTTGTCTCGGCATCTATTCTTTTTGACGTCTCTTCGGAATATTCAGCATGCGACATCATGTCTCTCCCAAGAAAGATCATATCGTTCTTATTCGAAAAACTTATCGGTCCCAAAGATGACATCCCCCATTCGCATACCATTTTTCTTGCTATTGAAGAAGCCTTCTCAAAGTCGTTTCCTGCACCGGATGTCAGTAAACCGAGAAATATTTTTTCACTTATCCTTCCTGCCATCAGGACAGAAAGCTGAGCCATAAGATATTCTTTTGAATACGTATATTTATCATCGATCGGTAACTGCTGAGTAACTCCAAGTGCCATCCCTCTCGGTATTATGGAAACCTTGTGCAGAGGATCAGCCTCTTTTTCCATAGATGCCATAAGTGCATGTCCCGCTTCATGATAGGCCGTGATCTTTTTTTCCTTTTCGGAAATTATCATACTTCTTCTCTCGGCACCCATAAGTACTTTATCTTTAGCATATTCGAAATCGGACATTTCCACCTTTTTCTTCCCGACTCTCGATGAATAAAGGGCAGCTTCATTTACCATATTGGCGATATCCGCTCCCGTAAACCCCGGAGTAGATCTCGCAAGGACCTTTATATCAACATCTTTAGAGATAGGTATCTCTTTTGTGTGGACATTAAAAATTGCTTCTCTTCCTTTAACATCAGGAGAGGAAACCATTATTCTTCTATCAAATCTTCCGGGCCTCAACAAAGCACTGTCAAGTATATCCGGTCTGTTTGTTGCGGCAATTATGATGACACCTACATTTGCATCAAACCCGTCCATTTCAACAAGCAGCTGGTTAAGAGTTTGCTCCCGTTCATCATGACCTCCGCCCAGTCCTGCTCCTCTTTGTCTCCCGACCGCGTCTATCTCATCAATAAAGATCAGGCATGGAGAATGCTTTTTCCCTTCATCAAAGAGATCCCTTACTCTCGAAGCACCGACACCGACGAACAATTCAACAAAATCGGAGCCTGATATGGAAAAGAAAGGTACATTTGCTTCTCCTGCTACTGCCTTTGCGAGAAGAGTTTTCCCGGTTCCGGGAGCACCAACAAGAAGAACACCTTTTGGGATCTTTCCGCCCAACCTCTGGAATTTTTTGGGTTCCTTTAAAAACTCTATTATTTCCTGTAACTCTTCTTTTGCTTCAACAACTCCGGCCACATCTTTGAACGTGATCTTGTTTTTCTCCCCCGAGAACATCTTTGCTTTACTTTTGCCGAAGGAAAAAGCCTTCCCGCCTCCCTGCTGTTTCATCATCATCACCCAGAAAGCAATAAGGATCAGGAATGGCGCAAAACTAAGTATATAGGAGAGCCACTCTCCTTTGTTAACTTTCTCAACTTTGATCTTCACACCATTTTTTCTCAGAACACTGACAAATTCAGGATATTCGATCGGCATTACAGTTTCATAATCAGTAATACTGCCACCGTCAACCGATTCAAGTTTACCCGTTATTTCATTAGATTTTATAAAAGCTGAAATTATTTCTTTCTTCTCAACTCTGTTCATAAAATCGGAAAAATCTATCTTCTGTATTCGTCCTCTTGAGACATCTGACAACATCCCGTAGAGAAGGACCATAATAATCCCCGAAAAGATCCAGAACATAAAGCCTTTCGGTCTTTTCTGATTTATATTTTTTAAGTTCTTCATATCTTTCATCTCTTTTTTATCCTTTAAATTATTATATCATAAAACTATCGCTTAAAGAAATTAAAAAAGCCTGTTATACCGGAGAGATATGCAGTTTATATTACATGAACAAAGCAAGTGACAAATGAGCCCCGAATATGCAACTTGTATAAATCGTTGACATTGCAATTACGATATGTTAAAAAAACCGAAAAGAGAGGATTCAATGGGAAGGATTATCGGTATTGATTTAGGTACTACAAATTCTGTGGTTTCCTATATGGGTAAAAAAGGCCCGGAACTGGTTCTAAGCTCTCAGGGTGAGAGAATAATGCCGTCTCTTGTCGCCTTTACAAAAGATGACAAGATCTTGGTAGGGAACCCGGCAAAAAGTCAGATGGTCTTGAATACAAACACCATTAATTCAGTAAAAAGGTTGATGGGGAAAAGATTTTCTGAAATAGAACCATATATGTATCAATTCAATTATGAGATCGTTGAGGATAAAGATGACAAACTGAAGATAAAGATCGATAATGTCCTTTATTCTGCCGAAGAGATCTCTGCAATGATAATAATGGAGCTTAAAAGAGCTGCAGAAAGTCATTTGAAAGATACAGTCAGTGAAGTTATACTGACCGTTCCGGCATATTTCAATGATTCTCAACGTCAATCTACACGTGATGCAGGAGAAATAGCAGGATTGAAGGTAAAGAGAATAATCAACGAACCAACAGCCGCCTCCCTCTCTTTTTCCACAAAACTGAAAGGCGAGCGAAAAATCCTCGTTTATGATTTCGGCGGTGGTACAATTGATGTATCTATCCTGGATATTCAGGATGAGGTTATAAAAGTCCTCGCAACTGCAGGAGATATAAATATAGGCGGAAATGATTTTGATATTATGCTTACCAAGGAATTTATCAAACAGATCAAGGATGACTCCGGAGTCGACCTCACAGAAGATAGAGTTGCGATGCAAAGACTCAGAGATGAAGCTGAAAAAGGGAAGAAATCCCTCTCATCAGAACCTTCGTATGAGATCAATCTTCCATTTCTTTCCGAAACGGATAAAGGCCAAGTCAACTTCAGGAGAGTTGTTACAAGAGAAGAGTTCGAAAAACTCATAGAAAAAAAAGTAGACGATACAATAAGCATCTGTGAAAAAGCAATGAAAGCGGCGGGAATAACTGCCGAGGATATTGATGATATTCTTTTGGTAGGCGGAACAACCAGAATCCCCTTTGTTCAGAAAAAGCTTAAAGAATTTTTCAAAAAGGAACCGGGGAAAAAAGTAAACCCGGATGAGATAGTCGCCATGGGAGCCGCAATTCAGGGCGCGATCACCAAAGGTGAAAGCAGAGATATCCTTCTCGTGGACGTTATTGCAATGTCACTGGGTGTAAAAACACACGGAGGTATGTTTACAAAGCTCGTCAAAGCTAATACAGCAATCCCGATCTCGAAGAGCATGGTCTTCTCGACCGCAGAGGATGATCAATCAGAAGTAGAAATAGACGTTTTTCAGGGGGAATCAAAAAAAATCGAGAACAATAAACTTCTCGGTGAATTTATTCTCAGTGGAATAAAACCTTCTCCTGCAGGCGAACCGAGGATCGAAGTTGCTTTCAGTATTGACATCAACGGGATCCTTCTCGTTTCTGCAATTGACCTATCGACAAAGAACAGCAAAGAGATCCGCGTACTCCATTCGGGACTTCTTGATAATACAGAGATAGAGGATCTGAAAGAAAAGTATTCGGAAGTAGAGTCATTCGAAGAAGAAATGGCTGACATTAAAGTTCTCAAAGAAGATATCATGCTTATTGCCTATTATTTTGAAGTCTGCTTTAAGAACAAGGACCTTGCAAAAGATGTCAGAGATGAATGTGAAACTGCGAGAAAGAGAATAGTTAAAGAGATCGACACAGATAATCCCGAAAAACTTCAGAAACTTAAAAAAGAATCATTGATGTTCCAGGATGATATTAAAGTAATTATTCAAGATGATTTAAAAAACAAGGATAATGATAAAGAGAAGAAAAGCCAAAAAAAGCATAAAAAGGATGACACCAATCCATTCCTCAAAGTTCCAAAAGACCTGATGGATTAACGGCAATGCTTTCATTTTCAGTTTTCTATCCTTGTGATATAATCAACAACTGAACCGGGAATGATCTCGGCGAAGAGGAGATTATCTGATGATCGTAAGACCTGAAAAAATAGAATATTATCTCGATATCGCCAAAGTGGTTTCCAGTCGATCAACCTGCCTGAAAGTATTAATTGGATCAATAATCGTGAATGAGGACCAGATCATAGCAACAGGATATGTAGGAGCTCCCCGGAAAACAAAAAGCTCTCTTGAACACGGCTTCTGCCTCAGACAGAAGCTGGATATCCCTTCCGGCACCCAGTATGAAATGTGTAG
>CAYNUG010000111.1:0-870 GCA_964400545.1 uncultured Clostridia bacterium
AGGATTATCCTGCCATGCTTGTTACCACAGGATTACACGATTCGCAGGTTCAATATTGGGAACCGGCAAAATGGGTTGCAAAGCTCAGGTATTTAAAGAAGGACAACAATCCGTTGTACCTGCATGTGAACATGGATGCCGGGCATGGAGGTGCTTCAGGAAGATTCAGACGTTATAAAGAGACAGCATTGGAATTTGCATTTATTCTCGATCTGATCGGAATAAATAAATGATTATCGGCTCAATTTTATTCACTGCCAAATGCCGTGTAAACCGAAAGGTTTTTTTTGACAATTTTTATGTTTTTTCTTAACATTATTTTTAAAATTAAAATACTAAAGGAGATCCGTCTATGATAAAAAGAAATTTTCAAGCAATAAGCATCGTATTCTTGATCCTGTTATTTTCAGAAGGTCTTTTCTCTTGTACATCGATCCTTGTATCAAAAGGAGCCTCGAAAAAGGGAGCTCCGATGATAAGTTATTCATGTGATGGAGAATTTCATCCGCATTTAAGCATTACACCGGCAGCAAAATATAAACCCGGCGAAATGATGGAAATAAGAGGATGGAGGGGTATATTAGGGAAAATACCTCAGGTTCCCGAGACCTATAAGGTGATTGGTCTAATGAATGAACATCAGCTTGCAATAGGAGAAACAACTTTTGGCGGGAGAAAAGAGCTTATTAGCAATAAAGGGATATTTCATTATTATCCTCTTATGCGGATTGCATTACAGAGGGCAAAAACTGCGAGGGAAGCAATAATAGTAATGACATCACTGGTTGAGAAATATGGATACAGAAGTGAAGGAGAATCAATATCTATTGCTGATAAACATGAAGCTTGGTTGTTGGAAATTGTCGGCCC
>CAYNUG010000111.1:880-7491 GCA_964400545.1 uncultured Clostridia bacterium
ACGGGATGGTAAGTGCAACTGCAAATATGTCTAGGATACATGAGTTCCCGTTAAATGATCTGGAAAATGTTAAATATTCGAAGAATGTGATCTCATTTGCGATCGAGCATGGTTATTATAATCCGAAAAAAGATGGGAAATTCAGTTTCTCAAAAGCCTATAACCCCCCTACAGAGGAACAGATCAGATATTCTTCACGGAGGATCTGGAGTATTTTCAGGAGGATCGCGCCTTCGAAGAATATTTCTTCAAAATACAGTAATGGAAATACGAATCTTAAACCTTATGCGCTTTGTATGAAACCGGACAAAAAACTTAGTGTAAGAGATGTGATCGCTTTACATAGGGATCATTATGAAAATACTAAGTTTGATATGACAAAGGATCTGGTGGCAGGACCTTTTAATGCACCTGACAGATGGAGACCGATGAAATGGAAGGCAGACGGAAAGCTTTATGCGTGGGAAAGACCTATCGCCACTCAGCAGGCCGGGTTTGTCTATGTGTCTGAATCCAGAGAATCAATTCCTGATGAGATAGGGGGTGTTGTCTGGTACGGTATGGATAATCCTTATACAAATGTGTTCGTTCCTGTTTATACATCTGTAACTGAACTTCCCGTTTCTTATACTGTCGGTTCTATGAAAAAGTATTCCAGAGATTCTGCATGGTGGGTGTTTAACTTTGTGGCAAATTATGCAAATCTAAGATATAGCTATATGATAAAAGATATTCAGAAGATTCAACAAGAGATCGAAGATCTTGAATTCGCATTACAACCGGCAATAGAGCATACTTCAGAGTATCTTTTAAAAACAAATAGAGAACTGGCTGTAAAGTATCTTACAAAGTATTGTGTCGAAAATGCTGAATCAGTTGTGAAAAAGTGGAGGGAACTCGGAGATTTTCTTATTACAAAATATAATGATGGTTATATTCAAAATGAGAAACACAGAGCTCATGAAACAGGATACCCTGAAAACTGGCTGAAAAAAGAAGTTAAAAGAAATGGGAAGAAACACAAACTGATCGAGACAAGAAATGGTGATAAGGAGTTATAATTACTATAGCAATTAATTTTCTAATCAGGAAATTTCTCGCTGATAGCATCAATAACATCTTTAGTGATATTAACTGATCGGTCTATATAGATCGTTCCTGATCTCTGGATATCATAGATTGCAGTGTATCCTTTCGTTCTTCCTATATCCTGAATTATCGGGTTTATTTTTTTTTCAAGAGCATTCAATTCTTTTTGAGAATACTTTTGGAAATTCATGGTTAATTTGTCATACTTATTTTTCAATTCCCTTTTTGCATTGAATAATTCCCGCGACTTTGCCTGCTTCTGAGGTTTCGTGAGTGAAGGTGAAGCGATCTCTTTCTCAAGTCTGTCTATTTTTTCCTGAAAACTGAAAAGTTTATTTCTCTCTTCCTTTTGCCTTTTTTCCAGCTTCCTAGCTACTTTAATACCAATTTTTGTACTTGTAATGATCTGTTTTGTGTTGACAAATCCAATTTTAATTTCCGCAAATGAATATGTGATGAAGATAAGGGTAATTGTCAATATCATTAAAATCTTTTTCATGATCTCCTCCGTTTTTTCTATTATAACTGAATTTTCTTCTTGAGAAAAGTCCGGTTAATGAGAGTACTTGTTAAAACTAAACGGAGTATTCTTTGAATTTTTTCAGGATCGCCAGAATATGTCCGTTATCGATCGCAAATGCCATTGTACCTTCGATAAATCTGTCGGCATTTATTATAGTAGATAAGAATTTGATAATTGTTTCCATATCAGCTTCATCAAAGCTATTTTTGCTATTGGAGAGTTCCCAGAAGTTATCTGTCCATTTTGTCCAGTCAAATGGATAGTCAAATTTTTCATTATAAAAATCATCAACAAATTTCAGAACTTCACGGGAGTAATAATAGTCAGTTACTCGGAGTTCATAAAATTCGCTGGAAGGATCATTAAAATAAGTAAAATATTCAGAAAGCTTTTTGAATCCTTCTTTCCCAGGTATTTCATATATTTTTTCGGTCATGACAGGGTATTTTTTGCAACCTCTATATTAATTATATATATTATAAAAAAAAATTCAAGAATTTAACGAAAAAGATAATTGATACAAAGAATTTTTTGGTTTCCTATGGAAATAGATCAGAATACTGCTTTAGCGATCTTTGCGATATTATCTGATTTTCCCATTGTGTAGTAGTGTATGACTGGAACATTTGCAGCCTTAAGCTCTTTTGACTGTTTGATTGCCCATTCAACACCGACCTCCCTGACAGATCTGTTGTTTTTACACTTTCTGATCTCTGTAGCAAGATCATCCGGAAGATCTATATGAAACACTTTCGGTAGAATATTTAAATGACCCATTATTGAGATAGGTTTTATTCCCGGAATAATAGGGACCGTTATATCTTTTTCTCTGCAGGTCTTAACAAAATCAAAGAATTTTTTGTTATCAAAGAACATCTGAGTGACGATATATTCTGCCCCTGCTTCGATCTTTTTCTTCAGATAATAAAGATCTGATTCAAGATTGGGTGCTTCATCATGTTTTTCGGGGTATCCTGCAACACCGATCGAAAACTTCGTCGGGATGGAATTCTCCAGCTTTTTATCCAGATATAACCCTTTATTAAGATCCGATACCTGTCTGATAAGTTCAGTAGTATGTTCATGTCCTCCGGGTTTCAATTCAAATGTTCCGGTGGCTTTTTCAATGTCCCCTCTGACCAGAAGCAAATTTTCCACACCGAGAAAGTCGAGATCGATAAGGGCATTTTCGGTTTCTTCTTTTGTGAAACCTCCGCAAATTATGTGAGGGACAACTTCAATTCCATATCTGTTATGAATGGCAGCAGCTATTCCAACCGTACCGGGCCTTTTTCTTATTACTCTCGGTTCCAGAAGACCGTCATTTCTTTTTTTATAAATAAGTTCTTCCCTGTGGTAGGTTACATTGACATAAGGTGGATCGAATTCGGTGAGTTGATCAATTATTTTGTAGATCGATTCAATACTTGTCCCTTTTAAAGGAGGGAGCAGTTCAAATGTGAAAAGCGTACTTTTATGGTTCTTGAAATATTCCGTAATTTTCATATATTCAAAGGATCCTTCTGATCATGAATTCATTATTCCGGTAAAGAAAGTAGAGTTTACTCTATTCTTTTGTATAATTCAAATTTGATGCAAGGAATTTCTCGCTTTCTTTTTTACTGCTCCCTCTTCTTAAAGAATAATCTTCGATTTGATCTTCAGATATTTTTCCGATACTGAAATACTTTGAGTTACGATTGGAAAAATAAAGACCGCTTACAGAAGCTGCAGGGGTCATTACAAAATTATCTGTAAGATCTATGCCGGTACTCTTTTCTGCGTTAAGCAACTTGAAGATCGTACTTTTTTCTCTATGATCAGGGCACGCCGGGTAGCCCGAGGCAGGGCGAATTCCCTGATATTTTGAACGGAAAAGATCTTTAAGTTCAATATCTTCATCCGGAGAATATCCCCATATTTCTTTTCTTACTTTCAGATGCATTAACTCCGCAAAGGCCTCTGCAAGCCTGTCAGCAAGGATCCGGAGCATGATTGCATTATATGAATCATTATCAGCTTCAAAACGTTTTATACGCTCGTCAATACCTATTCCTGTTGTAACTGCAAATGCTCCTATATAATCCTTTTCTTTTTCACTTTCCCCCTGTGGAAGGATAAAATCTGACAGACAATAATTTGGTGCTCCGTTTTTGTTGGACTGTTGGTTTCTCAAATGGAAGAGCTTTTCGATCTCTTTTCCTTCATCATCATATACAATAATATCATCTCCGAATGAGTTTGCTTTGAAAATTCTACAGACTCCGTTTGCTACAACCCATTTTTCCTTTATGATCATCATTAGCATATTCTCTGCATCAGTGAAAAGTTTTTTTGCTTCTTTGCCTTTGACCGGGTCATTCAGGATATCAGGATATTTTCCACGGAGTTCCCATTGCATGAAGAAAAATGTCCAGTCAATATATTTTGCGATCTCGGCAAGGGAGTACTCCCGAAAGACCTGAAGACCACTTAATAAGGGTTTATTAGTAACGTAAGTTTCCCTGTTTATCACGAACCTGTTGCGTCTTGCTTTTTCAAGTGTAAGATATTCTGTCCCTTTTCTCAGATTCTCATGTTCATTCCTGATCTTCGAATATTCATTCTTAATATTTTTTATATAGTCGACTTTTTTTCCGGGGGATATTAAGTGCGATACTACATTTATAGCTTTGGATGCATCTTCTACATAGATGACAGGTTGTGTATACTCAGGGTCGATCCGGACAGCAGTGTGGATCTTTGAAGTTGGAGCTCCACCGATCAATATCGGGATCCTGAGCCCTGACCGTTCTGCTTCTGATGCCACATTTGCCATTTCCTCAAGTGAAGGTGTGATGAGGCCTGAGAGACCGATTATCTGGACTTCTTTTTCGATTGCAGTTCTAAGGATCTTTTCTGCCGGTACCATTACACCCAGGTCTATAACATCATAGTTATTGCATGAAAGTATAACTCCTACTATATTTTTACCGATATCGTGAACATCGCCTTTTACAGTTGCCAGAAGAATTTTTCCTCCACTTTTGCCACTTCCCGCAGATCTCTCTTTTTCAATGTAAGGGAGGAGTATTGAAACGGATTTTTTCATTACCCTTGCACTCTTAATAACCTGTGGAAGGAACATTTTTCCTGAACTGAAAAGGTTGCCTACGATATCCATCCCTTTCATCAGTGGCCCCTCTATTATATCAAGAGCAAATTCAAAGTGTTCTCTTGCCTCTTCGGAATCTATCTCAATAAACTCTGTGATCCCATTAACAAGCGAATGGATAAGCCTTTCGGCAGCAGATTTGTTTCTCCATTCCATTGTCATTTTTTTGGTTTTTCCGTGATGTTGTGATTTTTGAGCATACTTTATAAGTTTCTCAGTACTTTCACTTCTTCGGTTCAGGACGACATCTTCAGTAAGTTTTAACAGTTCCTCCGGGATCGATTCATAAACTTCAAGTAATGCAGGATTAACTATCCCCATATCCATACCGGCATTGATAGAATGATAAAGGAATACGGAGTGCATGGCTTCCCTTACGATTGAATTACCCCGGAATGAGAAAGATAGGTTGCTTACACCTCCACTTACCTTAACATTCTCGAGGTTTTCTTTTATCCACTTTGTTGCATTGATAAAATCTATTGCATAATTGTTATGTTCTTCAATTCCAGTACCTATAGCAAGTATATTCGGATCAATGATAATATTCTTGGTGGGGAATTTCAGTTTTTCTACCAGGAGTTTGAAGGAACGTTTTGCGATCTCTATCTTTCTGGAAAATGAACCTGCCTGACCTTTTTCGTCGAATAACATTACGATCAATGCTGCTCCATACCGTTTTATAAGAGCTGCCTGTTTCAGGAATTGATCTTCTCCCTCCTTAAGAGAGATGGAATTTACAATAGATTTCCCCTGGACAACCTTTAAACCGGCTTCAATAACGCTCCATTTTGATGAATCGATCATGATCGGCAGTTTGGCTATATCCGGTTCCGAGGAAATATAATTTAAGAATGTGGACATCGCTTCTTCAGAATTCAACATCGCATCGTCCATACAAACGTCGATGACCTGCGCTCCTCCCTCGACCTGATGCCGGGCTACGGAGAGTGCTTCTTCATACTTCTCATCCTTTATCAGATGTGCAAACTTCTTTGAACCGGCAACATTGGTTCGTTCTCCAACATTAATAAAATTACTGCCGGGTCTCATTTCCACAGTTTCCAGTCCTGAGAATACAGTATATTTGGGTAGATCATGGATCTTTCTCGGAGGTTTCCCCTCAACTATTGTAACGATCTTTTTTATGTGTTCAGGATTTGTACCACAACATCCTCCAATGATATTAACAAAACCAGAGACTGTTATATCATTAATGAGGTCTCCTAATTCATCGGGTGTTTGTTCATAGTTGCCGAAAGGGTCGGGTAGTCCTGCATTCGGATGCATACTTACAAAGAATTCGGACAATCCTGACAATTCTTTAATATACGGTCTAAGTTGTTCGGCACCAAGAGCACAATTCAAGCCAATACTTAGGAGGTTGATATGAGATACAGAATGGTAGAATGCTTTTAATGTCTGTCCTGATAATGTTCTGCCACTTGAATCTGTGATAGTTCCCGATACCATTACAGCAATTTCTTTTCCTTTTTTTTCACGAAGTTCATCAATTGCAAACAAAGCTGCTTTGGCATTTAAAGTGTCAAAAATAGTTTCAATAAGAAGTAGGTCCGCTCCTCCATCATAAAGTCCTTCTGCCTGTTCATAATATGCTTCCTTAAGCTCATCGAATGTTATATCTCTGTACCCGGGACGGTTAACGTCAGGTGACATTGATGCAGTTTTATTCGTAGGACCGATAGATCCGGCAGTGAAGCGGGGTTTCCCCGGGGTTTTTTCTGAAAACATATCACAAGCCTGTCTGGCAAGAGAAGCAGATGTTTTGTTCATTTCATAAACATGGTCTTCCATTCCGTAATCGGACATGGATATTCTGTTTGC
>CAYNUG010000112.1:0-7396 GCA_964400545.1 uncultured Clostridia bacterium
GATCTTATCAAGGGTATTACTTTCTGCATTCTTACCAAAAAAGCCCCACTTCAAAGGTTCAGCAATTTCACATCCGATAGCTTTTAACAATAAAGCATTATGACCTATCTCCGGATGGGCATCCATGGGGAGATGAATTCCAAACAGAGATATATCATTATTCAATAATTTTTCTATTCTCTTTTTTTCGATCCCTTTTAATGTAAATAATCTCTTTTCAAAAACACCATGATGAACCAACACAGAATCACATCCTAATTCAATTGACCTTTCCAGAATCAGATCGTTAAATACAAAATCAAAACATATCTTTTTGATATCTTTCTTCCCTTCAACAACTAGACCGTTAAAACAATAATCATCAAAATTATCAAATTTATATATTTCATTAATGAAATCATTCAATTCATTTAATTCAACCATTTAATCTCCTGTTTTTATCACGGTTCGATCAGCAAACCAACCCCTTCCAGTTCAACCGGATCATGGATAAGCCTTGTAATAAAATCCTTTCCATTTGAAACAGCAGCCTTCATATCTTCTCCTTTTGCAATAAATGCCGTTATTGCAGATGAGAGAATACAACCGGACCCGTGTGTATTGATTCCCTCTACTCTCTTTTCCTTAAAAAAGAACTCACCTTCATTTGTAAAAAGAACATCTATAGCATCTCCAACAAGGTGTCCTCCCTTGACCAGAACGGGGATCCCAAGTTCATTCATCAGTGACCTCCCAGCGGCGATCACCCCATCTATTGAATCAATTTTTATCCCCGAAAGGATAGCCGCTTCTTTAAGATTAGGTGTGATCAGGTCTGCATATTTCAACAAAGATTCTTTAAGAAAACCGGCCTCCTTATGGTTGAAAAAATCTTTGCCTGATGTGGCAGTAAAAACAGGATCAGATATCATGGGGATATCACTATTCCTTTTCTTCCAATCTCCTGTTATCTCGGCAGTTTCTTTGGTCAGCAGTCCGGTCTTGACAGCTTTTATACGATAACCTTCAGAAACACTAAGGAGTTGATCTCGAAAGACGTTCTTTTCAACTTCTGAGACTGTGTGAAAAGATGTGTGGTTCTGAGAAGTGATACATGAAATAATCCCTGTACCATAAACACCTAACCGCCTGAAGGTTTTAATATCTGCAGAAATTCCGGCACCGCTCCCAGGATCAAAACCTGCGATCGTTAAAGCTACCGGTTTAGTTCTATTTGTCACTTTCTTCCTCCGCCCAGTTCAACACCGAGAGAATATATTTGAGATAAAAGTTTCTCGTTACGGTTCAGATCGGTATCAACAAGTTTCAACGGTATTTGAAGTTTTGTATAGAGCTCCTTCAATTTATCAGGTCCATACTCAATTTGTCCTCTGACGGCAAGCCGAGTACCAAGGAAAGTATAGAGCTCATTCCCATCCCCGAGTTCTTTCACAATGAATTTCATGGCATCTACTATTCCCGATCCATCATTATCATCGGAAGAACCCATTGAAAGGAAAACAATGAATTTCTTTTTCCATTCTACCCATGGTGAATGGATCAATCCTTTCTCAGTAATTCGGACATGGAGAAATGACCTGAATCGATCAATGATACATTTTAGTTTGGAGGGGAAATTAAAGAAATAGACCGGAGACGATATTGCAATAATATCAGCATCGAGAATATCTCTGCTCAAGTTTCCCCAGTCATCTCCTCTAAGGGAACACCTCTTTATAAGATTACATCTAAGACAACCGGAACACGGTTGGATATTCAAGGCAGTTGATTTCAGGGACTTAAATGCGGCTCCCGAGCTTTCACATCCTTCAAGGAACCTATCCAACATTATTGTCGAATTTCCCTTTTCTCTCGGACTCCCTTTAAGAGCGAGAATTTTCATGGTTATTTTTTTCTAATGATCGACAAAACTTTCTTTACAAATGAGTTCTTTTTTTTCTTTGCAGGTCGATCATCAACTATTTTAAAACTATCCCCATATTTCTTTCTGTAATGTTCAAGTCTCTCCTCTTCACTCATCGGTTTATTCACTTTATGATATTTCTTCTTTTGTGATTCCTGACGGGGGAGAACTTCGGGTTTCTTTTCTTTATGAATCTTCTTTTTATAATCTTCTCTTTTTTGTTTTTTCGGATTTTCTGAACGTTCTTTTCTCGCAGCAGGTTTTGTCCTTCTCGAACTCTGAGAGGCAAACCTTTTGCCACCCTTTTGCTGATGTTTACTTCGTGAAGAGATTGATATAGGAATATTTTTTATTTTTTCATAAAGGTCGTCATCCGCATAACCAAGAGGGATGCTCATTCCAATAAATTCTTCTATCCCCTCAAGATTATAGATATATTCTTCACATGCAAGAGCAACTGCTTTACCGCTTTTTCCTGCTCTCGCTGTTCTTCCTATCCGGTGAACATAATTTTCACTATCACCGGGAAGATCATAATTTACAACAAGTTCCAGATCATCAATATGCAATCCTCTGGCCGCCACATCTGTAGCTACTAACAGATTTGTCCGACCTGATTTAAAATCATTGATCACTGAAAGCCGTTTGCTCTGTGGAAGATCTCCTATCAGATACTGACATTTTCTTCCATTATTTATTAAGTACTTATGAACCCTGATCGCCTGGTGTTTTGTATTCGTAAAAATCAATGCATTTCTCGGGAGCTCACTGTTCAAAATGCCAATAAGAAGATTTATCTTTTCTTTCTTCCCTACATGATAAAGCTTTTGATCAATGTTTTCGACAGTTATTTTTTCAGGTGATACTTCGATACTTTCGGGATTATTCATATATTCCCAGGCCATCTGTTTGACATTCAGGTTAAGTGTTGCAGAAAACAGCATCGTCTGTCTTTTAAAATATGGAGACATTTTTCTTGCCATCCTTCTTATATCCGGGAAGAATCCCATATCGAATAACCGATCTGCTTCATCAATAACAAAGTAGCCGATATTCTTGAGGTTTAATTTCCCCTGTCTCTGAAAATCAAGTAATCTGCCCGGAGTTCCGATAATTATATCGACACCCTTGTGCAGCAGATCCTCCTGTGATTTGTAACCAACCCCCCCGTAAAAGCAACCTATGGTCAGATCAGAATATGAGCTGAGAAGTTTTGTCTCTTTCTCGATCTGAACAGCGAGTTCCCTTGTCGGAGCTATTATCAATGCACGATTATTGAAACTAAATCTTTTATCCTCAAAATTATTCAGAATTGTAAGAACGAATGCTGCTGTTTTCCCCGTTCCGGTTTGTGACTGCACATTGACATCTTTTCCTTCAAGAGATATCCGAAAAGTTTTTTCCTGCACAACAGTGCAATCTTCATATCCTGCTTCTTTTACCCCTTTTAATACTTTTTCAGTAAACGGGAATTCAGAAAATTTCATCGAGATCAGTCTTCATTGATCTCATTCAGAGATCTTTTTAGTAAATCTTCAAATTTTTTCATCTTTTTTTTATACTTCATGTGAAGTTCCTCTATCCGTTTTTCATAATCAGAAGAAAGTGTCTCAAGTTTTCTATCGAACCCCTCTCTCTCTTCATCAAGTTCTTTTAGTTTTAATTCAGAAGTTTCAATATCCCGGAGCAATTTTTTCTTTTCTTTATCAGATCTGGACTCCCGCTCTTTTATCCTATTCATCTCATCCATAAGAGCTTTTTTCTCTTCCTCGAACTCTATCTCTTTAGCTTTCATTTCTTCCTTGAAATCTGTACTAATAGAGAGAAGATCTTTCTGATCTTCAACCTGAAATGGAGAATCTTCCAGGCTAGATGGTTCAGATAAATCCGGGATTTCATTGACCGAGTTAACGAGGATCCTCTTTATCTCAGTATTTGTGCCTGCATCTGAAGACTCATTGTCTTCAGGAGAGACAGTTTCAACAAAAATATCTTCACCGAGAATTTCCACATCATCTTCGATTCCATCTGAAACAGAATTCAATTCAATAATATCATCATCATCCAGAATATCTTTCATCGTTATCATCTCTGAAGGAATGAGGTACAAATCAGGATCAAGGTTCTTTTTGATCACCTCTGTAAGGTCGGTTTTGCTAACAGGCTTTTTCAAATAACCTTCAGCAGTAAACTTTAATTTTCTTACAGAAGCAAGCACATCTTCTGAACCTTCCGAGTACAATATATATATCATAGGTGAACTTGGATTATTAAATCTTTTCAATATGTCAAAAACTATGAAATCGTTAACATCCGGAAGGTCAAGACTGAGGAATACCATTACAGGTTCTTCAATACCTATAAGAGCCAGTAATTCTTCCCCTTTTGAATAATAATCTACTGCAATCTTGGAAGGATTACAATAAGTTTTCAACTCTTTTAAAAAAGCCGTATCGGTATCTGCAACTAATATTTTCCGCTTCATTTATATATATTTTATAGCAAATTCCTAATTATGTAAAGATTGCCTTTATAGAAATCTTTAATGCTTGCCACCGTGCATCATACTTATTCCATGTTCAAGTACAGGAAGGACAAGTTTTGTGCAAAGTTCAACCGCCTTTACCGAACCCGGAAAATTAATGATTATGGTATTCCCCCTTATTCCTGCGATCCCTCTTGAAAAGACAGCAAAAATTGTTTCTTTAAAAGATTCAGCTCTTAACATTTCAGCTATACCGGGTAATTCATTCTCACATACAGTTCTCGTAACTTCAGGTGTTATATCTCTTTCGGAGATCCCTGTTCCGCCGGTAGTAATAATATAATCTTTATTCAGATTCCACTCTATCTCTTTTTTAAGGATATCTTTCTCATCCGGGACAACAGATAAAGAAACTTCAGCTCCAATGCCGCTTTTTTCGATCAGTTCTTTTATTGTGGGACCAGATATATCTTCATATTCTCCCGAATATGCCCTATCCGATACTGTAATAACCGCTATCTTCAGCACTTACAACACCCCCTTTTATAACTCTTGCAAATATACCTTCGGTAGGCATGATACATTCACCTACGGCTTCATATATTGCACAATCCAGATGGCATTCCTTCCCGATCTGAGTTATTTCCAGCTGAGCATCTTTGACCGTTATTACTCCACCAACCCGGACTTCCTTCCAGTCTATCCCTCTTGTAATAATATTCTCTCCAAAATCTCCATTTTTAATTATAAGATCACCCGCTTTTTTTCTCATTATATTTATTGATTCTTCGGCAAGAAAAGAAACCTGCCTATGCCACTTCCCGGCATGTGCATCTCCCTCTATACCATAATCCTTAATGAGCTTAACAGTTTTCACCGGATGCTTCTGCACCCCCTTCTTTTCTGAAATATTAACAGATTCAATAATGAAGTTCACTTTTTCTTTTTTCCTCCAATTTTATATTTGAAATCACCATATTTTTATCTACAGCCTTACACATATCATAAATTGTCAACGCAGAGACAGATACAGCCGTCAGGGCCTCCATCTCAATTCCTGTTTTTCCATCACAAACCGCTTTCGATCTTATCAAGATCCCATCCTCTTCGATCACGAAATCAATATTGATATTATTAATAACAATATTATGAGAAAGAGGGATCAAGGAAGATGTTGCTTTTGCACCTGAGATACCCGCAATTCTGGCAACCGATAAAACATCCCCTTTACTTATCATATTCTCTCTGATAAGTTTCAGTGTCTCAGACTCAAGAAATATTTTTCCTTTGGCCTCCGCTTCTCTATGGACAATTCTTTTCAGACTGATATCGACCATATTAGCTTCACCTTTATCGTTAACATGGGTTAAACCCATTTTGGCACCTCCACCGGATAATTTTATTGAATATCATTATAATTATCAATCCATAAAACCAATTTATCCACCAATTTCCCAATTCCCTCTGGAATTGTTAACAGACCCCTGTCTCGGTTTGCTCTTTATTGCTTTGATCAAACTCTTCTCCGGATCATCGATGTCGAGAGGGATTTCCATATTTGAGAATAAACACGGTTTTAAATTTCCATCAGCAGTAAGCCTTATCCTGTTACATACAGAACATTCCAGAGGCCTCTCTGCCTTATATTTTCTATCTATACTTTTAATATCATGAAGTGAATAATGATTAATACGCTGAAGACTTAAACCCTTCTCTGCACAAAATTCTTTCATTTTTTCTACTTCACCATCATTAAACCCCGGGATAAGGACCATGTTGATCTTAGTGTTCTTAAATCCCGATCTTAAAGCTGCATCGATTCCCCTCAACACACTCCCTATCTCACCAGTCTTTACCAGT
The DNA here is from genome assembly GCA_964400545.1 of uncultured Clostridia bacterium. Taxonomy (GTDB): domain Bacteria; phylum Acidobacteriota; class Aminicenantia; order UBA2199; family UBA2199; genus UBA647. Next base: position 6,249 of record CAYNUG010000112.1, read on the forward strand.
TTCTTATATTTTACAGGGTCAAGTGTATCTAATGAAATGTTAAGCCTGTCCACTCCAGCAACTTTTAATTTATCAGCCATCTGCTCGAGAAGGACTCCGTTCGTAGTCATAACAAGCTCCTTAACTCCATGGACAGAATTGATTCCACTTAGCAGATCAATAATATCTTTTCTTACTAATGGTTCTCCTCCTGTGATCCTAATTTTAGTAATTCCAATATCCACTGCCGCTCTTACAACTTTCACAATGTGTTCATAAGAAAGGATATCTTTATGTTTTTTTTTCTCTATACCTTCCTCAGGCATGCAATAACTGCATCTAAGATTGCACCTGTCGGTTACAGAGATCCTCAAATAATTTATTTCTCTGTTAAATCGGTCTAACATCTACCTTTGTACCTCCGGAAATTTCCTTTATTCCTTTATTTATTTTCAGAAGTCCGTTTGCTTTTGATAAAGAGACGAAATGAGCTGACCCGTGATATTCAATAAGTTCAACAAACCCGTCTCTGCCATAGTAAACAGGAACAAAAAGATCTCTCTCGATCTTTTTTCTTTTAAAATCAGTTTTTAAAACACCTTTAAGAAGGGACACATCGGGAACGGCACCGGACATCCTTGCCAGCAGTGGCTTCACAACGATCTCAAAAACAACAAAAGTAGAGACGGGATTCCCCGGGAGTCCGAAAACAACTTTATCACCGAGAGTGCCGAAAAGGGTGGGTTTTCCCGGTTGTATGGCAACTTTGTTAAAGTGGATCTTCACTCCCAGTTCCTCCAATATTTCCGGGACATAATCAAATTCTCCCATGGATACGCCTCCGGAAATTATTACCAGATCAAATCTGTCCATCATTGATCTGACCGAATCAAGAATCTTTTTTTTATCATCTTCGATAATTTTTCTTTCCGCGACATTCACTCCTGAACTGATCAACTGGGCGGAAATTGAATACCCGTTGCTGTTATAAATTGATCCGGGTGGGAGCTTCTCCCCGGGTTCTACTATCTCGGATCCCGTGGTTATTATTCCTGCATTTACTTTTTTATACACCTTCACGTTATTGTATCCAAGGGAAGCGATTGCTCCTATTTCGGGTGCTCTGATGATAGTACCTCTTTTGAGAACTTTATCCCCCTTTTTTATAT
>CAYNUG010000113.1:0-7357 GCA_964400545.1 uncultured Clostridia bacterium
TCTACCCATGCAGCAAACCCTTCTTCAGTGCCTGAATTATTTATTTTTGAAGAAGTACTTGAAGAAGTAAAATTCTTTGTGATCAAAACTTCAAGTTCTTGATCATCCGGAGGATAGCATACTTCAACCGGATGCTCCTGACATATTTGATATGAGATCTTAAACTTCACTTTCCGCCCATCACTATCAATATCTTTTAATGTGTCAACATATACAACAACATCAAATTTCCCTGTGAAAACTTTTTCATCTCCGAACTCATTACCTTCCGGAAAAGTAATTCCTTTGATAGAAATAAATTCGTTGTCAGAAAGTTCAATAGTAAAAAATCCATTTTTAAGGTCTGTAATGTGATAGTCCTTCTGCAGATCAAAATTGAAGACTATGTAACCATTGTTATAATCATTCCTGTATTCAATCAGGGGACTAACTGTATCTTGATTGTTAAAAAACTGCCCCGTTAAAAGAACCGAACTCCAAATGATCAATGCCAGTATTAATAATATTTTCTTTTTCATTGTTTTATATTTTATCCATGTCCCCGGTTTCTGTCAATTCCGTAGATCACATTCCTGAATTGCAGTAACCTGATTTTTAAGCTTATAACTTTACTTTTACTTATCAATCCAGATAATTCTGAAACCCGTCATCTCATTACTGCTGAAAGTCTCGAGTCTGGATCTGTTGGAGGCCCTAAGATCATTTGAATTCCAGCTTCCTCCTCTTACAACTCTGTAATCAATGCCATCCAATTCCGGACCATCCGGATCACTGTAAGGGGATATTGAATAGTAATCCGACTGATATCCGTCCCGGACAAACTCTGCAACATTACCTCCCATGTTTCTTACACCATAAAAAGAACTGTCTCTCATATTTATACCTTCTGCCAAAGTAGTCCCTACGCAATAATTAAAATTAATCTGATCGCAATCAGGTTCATTATACCCCCAGGGATACAACCGTTGATCTGTCCCTCTCGCTGCTTTTTCCCATTGAGCTTCAGTCGGTAAATGAATTGATTCCCCTGTATATTGGCTTAACCATATACAGAATTCATTAGCATCTTCCCAACTAATATTTATTACAGGTCTGTTCTCCCTTCCCCAGGTTTCATCATTTGGATAGATCTTACTTTCAACCTTCGAATATTTATCAAACTGTTCAAATGTAACTTCATACTTCGATATTTTGTATGTATCCAGATAAACAGTATGCACAGGCAGTTCATCACGATCACCATATCCGAAGTTATCCCCCATTTTAAATTCACCAGCCGGTATCGATATCCACTCTATTTGATTAAATATCTCTTTTGCAAACTTCTCTGATTGTGAAACTCCGGGATTTTTAGATTTCCTTTTCATTAAAAGAAAAACTGTTGCGGCTAATGCAGCAACACCAATAATTGCTATTACAGGAAACTTTTTCCTTTTTTTCCTTTTTCCAACTTTTTCGAAAACTCTCTTTCCTTTCACAACTACCCCATAAATTGTATTGTTAAACACTTTAAGTGATCTGAGATCCACTCCTGATATTTCCAGCTTATCAAGAAGAATATCTCCAAGCAGATAGTTTTCCGCTGCCTTTTCATTCATTTTTTTGTTTTCATATGCAGCACCGAGAAGGAGAAAGAACTTACCTCTGATCATAGCTTCATCTTCTCCTATATCGTTAAGGAGTTTTTCAAGTTCAATAATGATCTCATCATATTTCTTGTTATTATATTTTTTTACAAGTTTCGATAACTCCTTGCTATGATCACCTTCAAAAGCCTGAATCTCAAACCCGCTTTGGAATATTATCAGGCACAAAAATACTGTAATTCCTTTAATAAATTTTGAATAATTAATATACTTCATTAACCTCTCACTACCTTCATATTCATTTCATTCCCGATTCAATGTAAAAAATGAAAATAAAAAAAACTCATATTTGAATAATATAAAATATTAACATTTCCCATTCCGGTGTTCAAGTAAATATCACATTTATATTTAAGTCCATTCCTGTTAAAATACAACTTATAAGTATTCTATAGACGCTTTTCTCCTGTTAATTTTGTTATCCCGGTAATATCTGTAGAAACTTCAAGGGTTCCTTTAAAATTTCCTGAATTATCTCTAACGGCAAAGTATTCGATCAGAATATACTTATCCTTATGATATATCCGAAATGATTCTTTTGAAGATGAACCGGATCTGAAAGATTCAATAATCTTATTGACCTTTTCGAGGCTTTCGGGAGGATGACAATTTCTGACCTCTCTTCCGAGAATACTTTTTGAACGGGGAAATATCCTGTCAGCAGTATGTGAAAAATATGCCACTTTATCATTTTCATCAACAAATGTAATATCTACAGGAAGAGTATTTAACACTAATTGAAGAACTTTTATATCAAAAGCACCGGTTCCCAGATCGATCATGGCAGAATGATCATTATCCTGATTATGTAAAGATAATACTTTTTTTCTCTTTTTTTTAATGAATGAAAATCCAATATCAAAACTTTCGTTATACATAAACTCCCACATTTCTGAACTGAAAATTTTCTGAGCAGCAGGATAAAGTATGAGCTCCTCGCGAAAGATCATTGCATACAAAGAAAAGAACAATTCACCTACTATTGAATTGAACTCTTTTTTATAATTCTCCTTTGCATCTTTTATTTTCCGCAGATTTCGTAAATGGGTTCTTATATCATCATGAATGGACCACATGACCGGGAGACAGGAAAGATCACCACCAATTTTTTCAAGGTAAGGGAAGAAAACATTTTCTATTTTCCTGTAATGATTCTCTATGTCTTCAACAATAAGGATCTTCTCTATTAATTTAATATAATTTTTTTTGTCTTTGCTATTTGCCAGATTAAATTCTTTCAGATCTCCTTTTAATTCAGTGAGATTCTCTTTAAGTATAAGATTTTCCTCCATCATATCCATAAGGAACTTATTATCTTCAAGACATTCCCAATTATAATTTTTTAGACCTGAATGAAAAATATTCAATACTTTTGATACCTCCCGTTTAGAATGCTTCATTGAGGATCCATTTTTTATTACAGATTCCAATATCGAAATAACTTCAACAGGAGTTATTGAATTAATGATATCGCTGAATTTAAGTATTTCATCTTTTTTTAAACTACCAACATTAATATTCCGGCATAATTCCCTTAATTCTCTAACTTTTTTAGTTCTAGACTTAAATTTTTTCATTTTTTCCTCATTATTAATGTTAGAATAAAAAGCAATATAAAATCAAACAATTTCCTAATTAAGATACTTTGTTGAACAGACACCATAAAACATTTATAATATCCTTATGTTACAGGAAATCATTTTAAAAACGCTTTTTGAAACATTAAAAATTTCAGCAATAATTCTGATACTTATGATAATTGTTGAATACATTGAGATAGTATTTAATGATAAATTAAAAAAATTTTTCTCGATGGGAAGATTCTCCCAGATGTTTATCGCGTCATTTTTGGGAAGTATTCCGGGTTGTGTGGGGACATTCGTAGTCGATTCATTTTACATGTCAGGAATAATTGGATTCGGAGCAATAAACAGTGCTCTTATCGCAACTTCCGGGGACGAAGCATTCGTCATAATAAGTATGGCTTTAAAAAAAGGTTCACACATATCATTCTCCACGCTTGCTTTCCTTTTTGGAACTCTTTTTTTTCTCGGAATAGTTGGTGGTTATCTTGCTATATTCTATAAGAAATTATTTAAAATAAAATTATGCGAAAAATGCATAATTATTCATGCGGAAGAAAATCATAAAAAACCCGATCTCAACCATTTTTTTACAGAGCATATTTTTGAACATATAATAAAAAAACATATTATTAAACTTATCTTGTGGTTGTTCCTTTCAATATTATTTATTTCAGCACTTGATAATGTGTTCAATATGAAAGATATTCTTACTCATAACAAACCTCTTCTTCTTGTTCTGGGAGGTTTTGTTGGAATACTGCCGATATCAGGACCAAACCTCATTTTTGTTTCTCTGTTCAGCCAGGGTATGGTCCCATTTTCTGTTCTATTAACAAACTCAATTGTTCAGGATGGACACGGATCTTTACCTTTATTGAGTTTTTCAGTAAATGATACTCTGAAAATAAAGGTATTTAATTTTTTGTTCGGTCTGTCCGCTGGTGCAATTCTTATGATACTGGGAATTTAATAAAAATTTAAAAATCAGGAGAAAACAGTGAAAGGAAAAGTAATATGGAATGAAGGAATGTCATTTACGGCAAAACTTGACGGTTTTGATATTGTGATAGATGCTGAGGAAAATGTGGGTGGAAATGATCTCGGCCCGAGACCTAAAGGATTAACGTTGATATCACTGGCCGGATGTACCGGTATGGATGTCATATCAATTTTAAAAAAGATGAGAATTGATGTAGATTCATTTGAAGTTTCTACTGAAGCTTTGTTAACAGATGTTCATCCTAAGAGATTCAAACAAATAAAAACCATTTACAATCTTACCGGGAAAAATATGCAGGAAGACAAAGTAAAAAAAGCAGTATCGCTTTCTGAAGACAGGTATTGCGGTGTCTCTGCAACTCTTAAAGCTTCTGTAGAACTTACAAGCGAAATTTATATTAACGGGAAAATGATAGATTAGTAAAATGAATCTTGTGGAAGATCGTCTTAAAACACTTGATGAAATTAATAAACTTACAGATCCGCTGAATCCACCGGTAAGATCTTTTGAGAAAAGTATAAGGATAACACCTTTCAGGATCCTTATTTCGGTATTGTTAAGTTCAAGAACGAAAGATAACGTTACAATGGGGGCATCTGAACGCCTTTTTTCTCTTGCAGACACACCTGATAAACTTAAAGCTCTCAGTGAAGAAAAGATAGCTGAATTGATCTATCCGGTTGGGTTTTTCAGACAAAAATCTAAAAATATTTTAAAAATAGCCAATTATTTTTCCGGGACTGGCAAGAGTGTTCCATCTGAATTCGAAGAGCTAATATCTCTGCCGGGAGTTGGACGAAAAACAGCAAATCTTGTATTGGCTCTTGCTTTTGACATTCCTTCTATTTCTGTTGATATTCATGTTTTCAGGATCTCGAAACGACTGGGATGGGCTACCGGAGAAAATCCTGAAGTTGTTGAGAAAGAATTGAAAGAACTTTTTCCTGAAGGATCATGGAACACTATTAATCAAACTCTTGTAGGATTCGGGCAGACCATATGTAAACCGATAAACCCTTCATGTAACCTTTGTTCGATAACTGAGAAATGTGATTATTATTTGAATAAAAGGAAGTCTACCTGATATGATCATCAGAATAAAAAACCTGTCGTACTTTCGTCAGAAACAAATACTTCAAAATATCGATCTCACAATAAGAAAAAATGAGCTCACCATTTTAATTGGTCCAAATGGCGCGGGAAAAACAACTATTTTAAAAATATTATCAGGAATTATAAAAGATTTTGACGGTGATATATACTTGGATGACAGAAACATTAAAAGCATAAAAAGAAAAGAGCTCGCTAAATATATATCATTTCAACCACAATCAGAGGAATTTCTTCTTCCTGTTACTGTTAAAGATATTCTTCTTGCCGGAAGATATCCTTATAAAAAATTATTTTATGATTATGATAACAAGGATATAGAAATTTATGAGAAATGTCTTGAAAAGTTTAATATCTCAGGAATAGCAAAGCAGGACATTAACACATTAAGCAGTGGTGAAAGGAGAAGAGTTCTGATTGCTTCAGCATATATTCAAGATGTTCCAGTACTTTTATTTGATGAGCCCTTTTCAAATCTTGACCCGGAAGGGATCTTTGATCTTAAAAAAATATTCTCAGAACTGAAGAAAGAAGGAAAAACCATACTGATCGTATCACACAACCTTGAGCCTCTATATTCAATTACAGATAATCTTATATCTTTAAGGGGTGGGAGAATCCTTTACAACGGTAAAAAACAAAACACAGTTGAAGTGCTGAAAAAAACTTTTAGACTCAACTATGTAAGCCTTGAACACAATAGCATGGAGATATTTTTCCCGGATGAGAACCAGTACTAAATATATTTTGATCATCAGTTTAGGGCTGTTGACAATAATAATTATCCCATTGCTTGGCATAATTAATCTTGATCTTTCAAAACTACTTTCAAACGATGCTAACAGTTTCATTTTCTGGCAGCTTCGTTTTCCTAGGACAATTATGGCATTCCTTGCAGGTTCCGCCCTTGCACTCGGAGGATTGATATTTCAAAATATTTTCAAAAATAGCCTTGCAACACCTTATACTCTCGGTGTCTCATCCGGTGCTGCAGCGGGGACAGTTGCAGCTTTAAAACTAAATCTGGCTTTTAGCATTTTCGGAGTGAATCTAGTTTATATAGCAGGTTTTTTAGGTGGTATTCTATCAATTGCTTTGATTCTTGGAATATCCAGAATAGCAAAAAACTATTCAATTTACACCATACTTATGTCAGGAGTTGCGATCAATTTTTTCTTCTCCGCATTTGTTTTGTTATTACAATATATGGTCGATATAACCCAGACTGTTTCGATTCTAAGGTGGTTAATGGGAAGTATATCATCCAGTGGGTATAAAGATATTCTGATACTGTTGCCATTATGGATCTTTTTTGTTATTACAGCAATACTTTTAAAAAAAGAACTCATTCTTATTTCTGCCGGTGAAAACTTTGCAACTACCAGAGGTCTCGATGTGAGAAAATTCAGAATATTGCTATTCATTATAGTTTCACTTATTACAGGAATAATAGTTTCAATAACAGGGCCCATCGGTTTTATAGGATTAATTGTTCCTCATATATCCAGACAAATAGTTAAAGATGACTTCAAATTTCTTGTAATTGTTACTGTAATATTCGGAGGAATTCTTTTATCTTTAGCTGATCTTCTTGCAAGAACTTTGATACCTCCTGTTGAAATTCCTGTGGGAATCATAACCTCTTTCTTCGGAGCACCATTTTTCCTCTTCATACTGATCTCCTCACTTAGAAAAAAAATATAAGATCCGAAGATAATATACAGAAACTGGGATTCATAAGAAAAATATTATTTTTTATCTCATAAAACTATTATAACTATTCGATAAAGTATATAATCAATAACAACTAAATGAAAATCATTGTCGTTTACGATAACAAATTATATTCAGCCTTCCCCGGGCTGAAATCAGATTGGGGTTTTTCCGCTTTGATCAGCATAAATGACAAGCACATCCTTTTTGATACCGGTGCTAATGGAGATATATTAATCCAAAATATGAGTACCGTAGGTATTTATCCTTTTCTCGTTACAGATACTTTCATTTCTAATCAC
>CAYNUG010000114.1:0-7178 GCA_964400545.1 uncultured Clostridia bacterium
ATGAGATATATGATGAAGAAAAAAATCATTACATTGTCATGCAGTTCATTGATGGTTTGACCCTTGATGCAATAGTAAATTATAAAGAACTTAAAATTAAGAAAATTCTTGATATTGGTATTCAAATTTGCAGTGGAATGAGCGAAGCACATGAAAAAGGTATTATTCATAGAGATCTTAAACCTGGTAATTTGATAATTGATAAGAAAGGTATTGTGAAGATCCTAGATTTCGGACTCGCTAAATTCAGATCCGGTTCCGATTCGATGAAGACTGGAATTGTAAATTCAAATCTTACGGAGAAAGGGATCGTTATGGGTACGGTCGCATACATGTCACCTGAACAGGCGAAGGGAGAAGACCTTGATAACAGAAGTGATATATTTTCGTTCGGGATACTTTTATATGAATTAATTGAGGGGGAAAATCCTTTTTATGATAAAGAACAAATTAACACTCTCTATAATGTTATAAATAAGGATATTAAATATTCTGACAAATTTACACCTTCAATGGTCGAACTTTTATCAAAATTGCTTAATAAGAATAAAAATGAAAGGATATCGGATTTTTTAGAAATAAAAAATATTCTGATTAATATTAAGACCGAACTTGCTGATAAGGGAGATGATAATCTTGTGATCGGAGCCACCGAGATCATAGATATCGGTGAAAAAAAAGAGATCCTTAAAGAGATACGGAAAACTTCTGATATTGAAGATCTAGGGGAACTTGTTTATAAGATCAAGAAGATAAAAGCAAGAACGATCCCGGTTTCCACGATAAGAACCAGTATATTCAAAAGGATCTCTATTGTATTTACACTCTTGCTGATGCTGTTTTCAGCTTTTTTATTTTTTAAGAGCAAAACCAATCTTTCCTTTACCGGTGGGACTGATATTTTTTTTATAAATGTAAATGATCTAAAAGGAAATGTGCCGGATATAGTGAAAAACGGAGTGAAATATCTGATCATGGAATCACTTGATCAATTTGATGAGTTTGATACAATAACTCCTGAAACGATCACTTCTATTTCAAGATCAAAAGAAATGGACAACGATCTGATCACTATCAAAAAAAATAATCGTATCTTTTATGATCTTACCGGGAAGATATCGAAGATCGGTAACACATATAACTTTGATATCCAGATATCTTCCAGCATTAATTCAAAGAAATATTCAATGACAATTCCCGGTCTTGAAGATCAGAATTCCATATTGAAACACCAGATTGATGCATTAGCGAAAAGGGTATATTTGAAAATTTTCCCTGGAAGATCTGATGATCTTAGGATTAAACCTGTTGCAGGGGTTTTTGGTGACAACTGGAAAGAGTATGAGTCTTTTTACAAAGGGGTAATGCTTTTCAGGAAGTATGAATACATAGCTGCACGAAATATTTTCACACGCAATATCGAAACACCGGCCGAGAAGTATTTTTTAGCAAATATTTACTATTTTATCGGAAAGAAAGAACTGGCAAAAAAAAAGTTGTTAGAAATTGCCACAGTATTAAATGATCTTACCGAATCATTAAAGTTGAAGGTTCTTGCATTAAAAGCAAGAATGGATTTCAAGTTCAATGCTGAGGTCGAATATCTGAATGAATTGATGAAGAGGAATATCCTTTCAAAATCGTCGTTTTATGAATTAGGAGAGGCCTATTTTCATCATGGAAATGCTGAAAAAGCCTCTGAATATTATTCTGAAGCCCTTAAACTGGACAATGAATTCTCGAGTGCACTAAATCACCTCGGATATTGTAATTCCTATATGGGGAACCATGTGAAGGCCATCGAGCTTTTTGAAGAATACAGGAATCTTGATAATTCTGCCAACTCATTCGATTCTCTTGGGGACGGTTATTTCTTTTCCGGGGAATTGATTAATTCTGAAGCATCAAAAAAAGCATCTGTAATGAAGAACAGCAAGGATGTTTACTGGGCATATCTTACTCTTTCAGATATTGCTTTATTAAAAGCCAGATATAAAGAAGCAGTATCTGAGATCAGAAATTATCTTAAAGAAACTGATGATAAAAAGGATGTTGCCGGAGCATATTCTAAACTTGCTTATATAGAGTATAAAAAAGGAAATTATAAAAATGCTTTGAAGATTATTAACAGGTCGTTCGATCTTTTCGATTCCGATAGTATAAACAGTAATTCCGCAGAAGCCAGATGGGTTAGGGGGCTCGTAAGTCTGAAGTCGGGTGATCTGAATAAATTTTCCGAGGATTTAATGTGGCTACAGAACATTGTGGAAAAAAATAATATTAATATGGAAAATTTTTCAAATCCTTACAAATTTTTTCTTCACCTTAAGGCACTTGATCTCGAGAATAAGGGGCAAACTGAAGCGGCAGAAGAAACTTTCAGGAAGTTAATAGGAATGAAAACTCAACTTAATTACTGGATCACAATGTTCAATTATCAATATTTTTATACAGAATATGCTGAATTCCTTTTCAGAAGGAAAAGATTCAAAGATAGTGAAAATGAAATTGACAAATGTCTCGAATTTAGTCAAAAATACATACCTGCACTATGGCTGAAAGCAAGAATTGAAGAAAAAAAGGATAAAAAAAAGGCCGTTATACTTTACAGAAAGATAAATTCTCTTTACGGTGATGAAAGAGAAAAGAATAATATTACAGAAAAGTTAAAGGTATTAATTTAATTTAAGTATTTATAATATTTGAATTGTCTTTTATAAAATTGCTGATCCTTAAATGATCATCCCCTTTTCTTACAATTGTTGCTTTTTTACCGGAAACATCAATTATAGTAGATCCGTTGGAATAGGGGAGTTCTCCTTCATCGATAAAAAATACTTGATCTGAAAACCCTGAATCTTTTATCAGTTTTTCAATTTCGTCTTGTGAACTCAGTGATGGTAAACCTGAAATATTAACTGAAGTAGAAATAATAGGAAATCCCAGGTGTTCGATCAATTTTTTAATAAGTTGATGATCTGGAATTCTTATTCCTATGAAATTGCTCCCTTTAACCAGTCTGTTGTCAATATTTTTATTTAATTTGAAAATGAATGTTGTTTTTGCCAATGATTCTTCTCTGGCAAATGCATTAAAAAAAGAAGAAGATCCTGATATCAGTTTATTGATATGATCTATATTTGAAATAGCGACTGAATAAGGGGAATTCTTTCTCCCTTTAATAATATCAATATTTTCCTGGGCATTAATTGAATAAAAATTACAACCAATGCCATAAAGTGTGTCAGTAGGATAAATAATGATCCCATCATTTTCAAGATGGTCTTTGATCTTATCAAGGAAAACTTCGCTGTTAAGTTCCGCAACTGGGATTTTTTCCAATTACAAGATCTCCCTGTCTATTCAATAACAATCTGAAAAGGGATTATCATGGCAGGAAAAAAGTTCCTATACATTTGAATACCCGACCTGAGTACGGAAACGAGATCAGTCCCATCGGAACCGAGAAGTCCGAGAACATAGTCAAGCAAGGATTTTGGATGAGGATAAATTGTAATACCGAAGCCTTGTGAGGAATCCAACTTCGCAAGTGCTGCTGCTTCATTAACAGCATCATTCAGGCCTCCGAACTCATCAATCAGTTTTATTGGTTTTGCACGTACTCCAGACCAGACTCGACCTTCTGCTATTATTCTCATTTCTTTTTCAGAGATATTTCTTCCTGCGGATGCTTTTTCAATAAAAAGATCGTAGATGCTTTGCATTATTGCCTTATATTTTTCTCTTTCATCTTGATTGAAAGATCTATAGTCTGAAAACATATTTGCATATTTTGAGGTTTTTACGATCTCTTTGTTTATTCCAACTTTATCATACAATCCCTTTAAAACGAACTTTCCACCATAAACTCCGATTGATCCTGTTATTGTCTGAGGAAGAGCATATATCTTTGAGGATGAAAGTGAGATCATATATCCGCCTGAAGCTGCTGTGTCTGACATGGAAATGACAAGAGGTTTCTTCTTCATAAGAAGCTCAGCTTCATGTCTGATAATATCAGATGCAAAAGGTGATCCGCCGGGACTATCAACTCTGAAGACAACTCCTTTGACCGATTTATTATTCCTTGCCGAACGGAGATATTTTGAGATAGTGTCTGAACCCATTATTTCATTTCCGAATAAGGATTTCCCTCCAGAGATCCCGGAATGAATTTCCCCCTGAGCGAAAATTACAGCAATCTTATTTTTCCCTCTATATGGAAGAGGAGCTTTTGTTTCTTTGTAAATGGAAAAGTTTATTGTATTTTCTTTCTCCTGATCTATTATCTCGTTTTCATATTTCAAACCATCGATCAAACCTGAAGCCATGATCTTCTTCCCATCCATTGTAAAGTTTTCGATAAGATCTCTTATAGTGTTTTTATCTACTTTTCTGTTTGTTGAAATTATTTCAATTGAGGAGTTATATATATCATCGATGAGTGTTGTGAAAGATTCACGATGATTTTTTGTCATTTCATTCTTGGTGAACATATTGGGGCCTGTTTTATAGCTTCCGATATTCAGGAAGTCTGCCTTGACACCAAGTTTTGTCAGGGCATTTTTCAGGAATACGGCATGGATGGCAAGCCCGTTCAACGCAAGCCCCCCATATTTGTAAATATAGATTTTATCGGTATAAGAAGCTAATTGGAGCTCCCTGATCCCTCCATTCTCGATAAAAGAATAAACTTTTTTTCCGCTTTTCCTGAAATCTTTTAACATTCTTCCGATATCATCAATCTTGGCAAATCCGGTTTGAAGATAAGATAGTTTTAGAAAGATCCCTTTTATTCGTTTGTCTTTTTTTGCTCTGTTCAAATGGAACCACAGATCATGTATGGTAATATTCTTTTTTACAATTGAACTATCGTAGTCAACAATACTTCCGCTAAGGTAGATTTTTAAAAAAGAGTTGTCAGGGATATTAGGTTCATGATTGAATTGATAGTAGATATATCCAACAGACATGCCGATCGCAATTATTATGATCACTAAAATAAGCAGTGTAATAAGAAGTCCTTTTTTCATTTGTTCTCCCGAATTATAATATTCCCCAAGTTTTATATACTTGATTTCGTTAAAAAAAGTTTAATTTTCGCAATTTGAGATGGAATATTCTTTATTCTGAATGATAATTTTATAACCAATCCTTTATACTGTCAACAGTTAATTTAAATTTGAAATTCAAGATCAAATATATAAATATCGAAGTGTTTTTACAATTATCATTGACTCTGATATTATTTTTTAATGAAGGTTGCATTAAAAATTCATTCATTTCTATCAACAAGAAAGAAAAAAGTGCTATTCCTTATATTGATCCTGGTTCTTGTAAACACCGTATTGTACGTAAATACTTTGAAATATGATTTCCTTAAAGATGATTTCCCTTTAATAGTTAACAATCAACGTATTAAGAATTTTGATTCCTTTCTCTCATCATTAAGTTCACAATTTTTCACTTTTCCTGACAACGTATACCTGAATTACTGGAGACCGATGACGCTTTTTACGTTTTATCTGGATTATCATTTCTATGGATTGAATCCCGCAGGATTTCATCTCACAAACATAATATTAAATGTCTTATGTTCATTAGCTGTTTTTTTTATTTTCACACTGATCTTTTCCAGAGAATATTTTTCTTTTTTTATTGCGATATTGTTTTCGGCTCATCCGGCACATGTAGGGGTCGTATCATGGATATCAGGAAGAACAGATATGTTGGGCACACTTTTTTTGTTGTCAGCTTTGATATTATTGATCCTTTTCTTTAGTGGCAAGGAGAGAAAAAGATCATTATATATCCTTTCTTTCTTTTTCTTTTTTGCAGGTCTCCTTTCAAAGGAAAGTGTATTGATATTTCCTCTTATTGCTACAATTCTGGTGCCTTTGATATTTTTTCTCAAAAAAGGATTATTCAAAATCAATATCGGTCGTGCACTATTCTATACAATCCCATTCTGGGTAGGAGACGGACTTTTTCTTATTCTTCACAATAAGTTTTCAGGTAATCAGGGAATTTTAACTGATATTTTTTCTGTGAATATCACAACCGTTCTTAAAGCGATCGGTGCATATACAAAAATGATTGTTTTCCCATTCTTTAAAACGCCCTATTTTTCAATGTCCGATATTAATATTTACCCGATCTCCTATCTTCTTTTTTCCCTGATCGGGATATCTTTAATTGTATTTATTTTTATAAAGAAAGAAAAATTTCCCATGACAATATTCTCAACACTTCTTGTCATTTACATGTTACCGGTAATTAATCCGGACATGGTTCCGTCATATCCAAAGATCGCATTACGATTTGTATACTTGCCGGTAGTTTTTACGGGAACATTTATGTTAGAAGCAATATTCTGCGCCAGGAAAAGATCTTTAAGAATATTGTTGATCTTCTTTCTAATAATAATGTCCACTTTCTGGTTCGTGAGATCTGTAGGTTTACAAAGATTTTTTGAAGATCAGGAAAGTTATTATAATGAGATTAACGGATTAACTGCTTATCATGAGAATGATAGTTCTCTTCTGCTTCCCCTCGCTTTGAACAAAGCTCAAAAAGGAAAAATTAATGAAGCATTGCAATATATAGAGAGAGCTTTGAAGTTCAATAAGAATGATAAGTGGAAGGATATTCGGGAAACTGGAAATATGCTGAAAGCAAATTTGCTTATTGCTTCCGGTAAGAGAGTTGAAGGAAAATTACTTGCAGAAAAAATAAATAGGGAAACAAAAGAGAAGGAGATCAAATATTTCAGTTATCTCGTTTTAGCAAAGTATTATGAAAAGGAAGGAGAATTAGAGCAATCTTTACGATTGATGAACAAGGCTGTGGAAATCTCTGAAACCCCTGATATAAATTTTAGAATTGCAGTTGTTCTGTGGAAAAGCGGGCGGATCAATGATGCGTTGATACATGTTGATAAAGCAGTAGCAAAAGTTCCTTCGAACAAGATCTACCGGCGTTTGCAAACCGCTCTGGAAAGAATAATTATTACTTCACCCGGTTATGGAGAGAAAATCCGAAACAAATTCGAATGACCAAAATTCAAATGACTCACTTCCCCTTTAGGGGACCGAGGGGCCGATATGAAATGGAAATTTTCGGTTTATGTCGTGATTACTTTTGCTACCGCAAAAATGTTTATCATTTTTCACTGGACC
>CAYNUG010000115.1:0-7126 GCA_964400545.1 uncultured Clostridia bacterium
TTCACAAGAGCGATATCACCTTTCTTTAATATCCTCTTCAGAGAATACTTTGTCCACTTCGCTTCTTTTGCACTTAATGTTCCCTTGTAATCTTTTATTCTTATAACAGCTTTTGAATTATTGACACTCATTACAAGGCCGTTCGTTATAATTCCTGAAATAACATTTAATCTCTTCCACGATGCATGTTCATATTCTTCCGGGTTAATATCTTCCCTGATAATATTGAACAACTTCTCCCCGGTTCGCCATCCGCCCCTTTTATGAAGGTCTCTTAATCCTTGTCGAAGCGACTCCTCTGCCCATTTTTGCATTTCGCTGTTCAGAGTAGAAAAGACTTTCAATCCTCCTTCATAGAGAAGAGTATCGCCAAATTTTGATTCCAGATCTTTTCTTATTTCTTCTACGAAATAACTTCCGACCTCATATGTATCATCATTAAAAGGTTCTGTGGGAAGAGCTACCTTAAGAGCATTATCAAGTTCTTCATTTGCAATATACTTAAGATAAAACATTTTCTTTAATATCTGATCCCTCTTTTTTTTGCAGTTGTCAGGTTTTTTGAAAATATTGTATCTTCCGTTCGGGCTCGGGATTATTGCTGTCAGCAATGCTGATTCTGCAAGATTGATGTTCCTGGCGGATTTACCAAAATAATATCTTGATGCTGCCTCCACCCCATACGCAGGACCACCGAAAGGTATTTTATTACAATAAAAAGTGAGGATCTGATCTTTTGAATAATTTTTCTCGATCTGAATGGCCAGAAGTATCTCTTTTAGTTTTCTTCCGAATGTTCTCTTTTTTCTTTCTTCAAAGAGGAACAAATTTCGGGCAAGCTGCATTGTTATCGTACTTCCACCACCGAGGTTCTTTTTAAATACCACACCGGAAACAGCGCGGAAAATACTTGTAAAACTGATCCCCCAATGAGATCTGAATCCTGAATCTTCTGAAACTATGATCGCATCCTTAAGTATCTGCGGAATATCACTGTATTTCAGAATGATCCTCTTTTCAACCGCATATTCTTTAAGAAGTCTTTTGTTATCGTCATAGATCCTGGTCATAACGACAGGTTTTATATCCTCAAGATTTGTTATCTGGGGAAGACCTTTCTGATATACCAATAGTATTCCCGTCAAAGCTCCGACAAGGATCGTTACAAGTACGCTTATGATGATCAAAAAAGTCTTGAGATGTTTTAAGAAGAACTGTTTCATAAGGAATTCAGTATATCATATGGGTATAAAGAATTAAAATTAACGGAACGAAACAGGGAGCCTGTTCGAGAAGTAAATGCAGACCAGTGTAACACTCTCTATACACAGTGGGAATTTCATATAAATACATCAGAAAACAGAGGCATTTACATTATTGAGATCAACTATTCCGGATGTTAAAAACTGTACACGAAGTTGAGAACCGTCCCCAAAAAAAGTTTCATTTTTTCCGAAAGAATATACTGTCAACACTTTCTTCAAGGGGTGCCAAAAGTCCTTTTATACCCCCGCTGTCATCTTTAATAAATCTGATTGGGAGCCCTTCAAAATCACTTCCGGATATCACAAACTCATTTCCACCGTCATGTTTTAACTGTAATACTATCTTATGGAATTTAATATATAGCTTCCCGTCTTTTCCGGAAACAACAATTTTTCCGTAAGCAGGATGATCATAATTTCCATAAATCTGATCAAAAGGTGCATGCTCTCCATGTTTCTTTTTTTTATTCTTTATTGCTTTTCTTATTTTCTCTTCTTTTTTTTTCTTTCTCTCTTCAAGAACTTTTTTGAACCTTCCATCCCAGTCGATCGGTTTAAACCCCCTGAGTTTATCATAAATATGCAGGGCAGTTGCATAGGTAAGAAGGTTACTTCCTTTATTTGTCAATACAACAACTCCGGCCTCGATATCCGGCATAAATGTAACAAGTGCAGAGAATCCGTTAATATTCCCTCCGTGGTGGATCAGGTTATTCCCACGATAATGATTTATGAACCATCCCAGACCATAAGTCGGATAGGACATCTCATCAAATTTTTCAAATATCTGAACCAATGTCTCCCCTGCAACGATGTGAGGTGTATGGATCATTTTCAGGTTCTCCTCACTGATCAACGCATTGCCTTCCCACTTTCCTTTATCAATATGTAATTTAACCCACTTGAGCATTTCATAGATATTCGAATTTATTGAGCCGGCAGGACCGACACCTTTCATTTCCCTGTAAAAAGGAACCTGTATTATCTTCCCATCCTTCTCATCATACGGGAGGGCATAATTCCCTGCCTCCTCAGATTCTTTAATCGAAAATTCCGTTCTTTCCATTTCAAGAGGAGTAAAAATATACTTTTTAACCAGTTCTTCCCATGTTGTTCCTCTAACCTGTCCGACAAGATAACCCGCCGTCACATACATAAGGTTCTGGTATTGGAATCCGGTCCGAAATCCTATGCTGTTCTTCAAATACTTGATCCCTTTTACAAGATCTTCCCTTGATCTGCTTGACCCATACCATGTAAGATCATGGCGAGGAAGTCCCGAATCGTGGATCAGAAGATCGATTACACGAAAGTGCGTTGTAACCCATGGATCGTACAATTCAAACTCGGGAAGATATTTTTTTACGGGATCGTCCCATTTAAGAGATTTTTCATCCACCAGTTTACCTACGACAAATGAAGTAAAAGCTTTTGTTGCGGAACCAATAGGGAATAAAGTATATCTGGTTACAGGAAGCTTTTTCTCCAGGTCTCTGAATCCGTAACCTTCACCCATGATTATATACCCTTTGTACATAATACCGACGGCAATACCGGGGACATTCCATTTCTTCAATGACTTCCGGATATACTTACCGAATGCTTCTGAAATAAATTTTTCTTTCGGTACAATATTTGATGTTACAAATATGGTCAGGATCAGGAAAATGATCAGAAAATGTTTTTTTCTCATTGGTATACCCTCTCTCTTAAATAGATTACCATACATCGACCTCAAATAAAATATCAGGTACTTGAGGATAATTGACATACTTCTGTGCCGGTCTCCAGCATCTTATCTTATACAAATCATCAGAATATGAATTTGACAATATATTCTCAAATGATTATTATAAATCCATAATCCAGACAGTAATAAACGGAGGAAATATGAAAAAATTATTAATAGCATCAATTTTATTTTTATTGATCATGATCCCGGTAAGGGGAGAGCTTTCAGTAAATATCGGAGGTCTCTATTCAGGGCCTTTCAACATTGGCAATTTTTCACTAACTACAAATTATACCGATACCGGAAATATTGTATCTTTCACTGAAACAAACAGATCAGATTTTACAGGAAGTGGAGGATTCGGATTTAATGCAGGTATAGCATTCTTCTTTAATTATAAAATGGGTTTTGGAGTGAATGCATCATTCATAAAAACCGGGTTTGATATTAGCAATAGTTTTAACTGGAAATGGGAATGGTGGGATTCGACCGTGGGCCAGATTGATCCAAAAACATGGTTAAACAAGGGAAGCGTAAGTTCGATTCCTATTAGTTTTAATATAATCTTCAGAGCCGTATCAAGTGACAAATTTAAAGTAAATCTATTTGCAGGTCCAACAGTGTTTTTCACAACTGTTGAGCTTAGCGGAAACGGTGGTTATGCTGACGGTCCTGTTTTATATTCCGGATCATATTACATCGACTGGTACGATATTCCTCTTCAATTATCCGTTTCGGAAACAGCGATCGGAGGCAACGGTGGTCTCGAAATAGAATACATGCTCTCAGAAAGTATGAATTTTTATATATCTGCTGCCTATTATTTTGCCGGAGAACTCGATCTCAACTGGAAAATTAAGCCGGGGCAATATACAGGTGAGTTCGGATCACTTATTGCCAACATCTCAAATGAGGATCTGCTCCCCGGATATACAGTCCCGGTAAAACTCAGCACTTTCATTTTGGGGTTCGGAATAAAAGTATATCTATAAGAATAATAGCCTTATAGTTTAGTTCTGTTTATAAATTCTGTTATAACTGAGAGATCTATATTTTCAATACAGCTTTTATGACTACATCTCCTTTTATAGCAGTAACTGCAATCTATTTCATTTACTACCGAGATACTTTCAGCATTTAAAGTACCGTTCCTTTTGGGAGATGTCGGTCCGAAGACCCCTACTGACCTTGTCCCTGTAATATCGGCGATATGGAGTGGAAGGGAATCGGAAGATATAAGAAATCCGGCATTCGAGATAAAAACAATAAGATCTGTAAAATCAAAAAAAGGCGCCTTAATTATCCCCCCAGTTCCGGATATCATATCTGCCGATCTTTCTTCGCTGCCGTTTCCCCATAAGACCACTTTCTTAAATTTTTGATCTATATCATTAAGGATCTTTTTGTTCTGATCGGCCGAAAGAAGTTTTGATTCCCATCCTCCGCCGGTATTCAGGATCACATATTTTCCCGGTTCAAGTTCGTGATCCTTCATAAATCGATCAGCCTCCTTTGAAAATGACAATGACCTCAACGGATAAACAATGACCTCTGAATGAAGCCCGATAATACTCAGAAGAAAAATGTTCTTTCTAATGACATGATCTGTCTCATTGAATTGCTTTGAAGTATATTTATAGAAAAAACGGGCTAAGCCCTCTCTCAGATTTCTTTTGTTGAATCCTGCCGTATGCTTCCCCAGGAGCCGGGAAAGAGCAGCTGATTTGATCAATCCCTGGAAATCAATTATTATATCAAACTTTCCTCTCCGGCCTGAGAGAACATCTTTTAGATTCCTTAACCTTTTCAAAAAGTTTCCGGATTTAACATCCACCGGCACTATCTCATCTATACCGGAGAAATTTTCAAGAAGTTCTGCTCCTGTAGGCTCGGCAAACCATGTGATCTTAGAATCGGGGAATTGCTTTCTCAGAATACTAAATGCAGGAAGCGTATGAACAATATCCCCGAGAGAAGAGAGCTTGATTATGGCAATATTCCTATATTTCATCTATATATCTAACCGGGCAACCACCAGATGGTTTTTTTCTTCTTTAATATAACAATAAAAACAAAAACCTATTTTTTCTCAAATTTCTGAAGTTCTTTCTTCATCGATTTTGTTATGGACAGGTCTGCATTCTGATATTTGGCATCTTTCGGTAACCTCAATTGAAATAAAGGGATTTCAATAAATTCGATCGTAATACTCTTTACTTTAAGAGAATTCACATGACCCCCACGGGTTTTATCAGCACTTAAAAAGTGAAAATGAAACCCCGGGATCCCGACACCTTCAAGAAACTCGGGTGTAAACATACCTACCAGTATACCTTCCGTGTTTGAAAAATTAAATTCGGTCTGAGTTTTAAGAACATGATTTATATCCGGATAAGGTTTCATCTGCCTGAGAAATGTCCTTGCCTTCAGATTCTCAAAAACTCCGGTGATCTTGATCGCATAAAAACTTTTCTTTCTCGGCATCATTGTCAACAAATACTCTTTGAGTCCGTTATAATCAAAATTTCTGTTCGTAAAATTATCAGATTTTGATTCAAACGTAGTGATAGTAAAGAAAGGAGTTTTGTCATTATCCTTAACGATCTCGGTCAGTCCATCACCCTTGATCCTGTAAAACACTCCATCAAGCGCCAACACTTCACCAGCCAGTTTGTCAAAATATCCCAAACCGAAATCTCCATAATTTCTCAGTTCGCCGAAAGTCATTTCTCCATCATACAATCCTTTCATAACTGCATTGACAGTTGATACCTGAGTAACAACCTTTTCATCTTCGGCAAAGCTCAACGTGGCTGATAAAAGGAGAACAACTAACATAATCATGATTCTTCTCATTTTTCAATCTCCTTTTTTTAACATAATATCTCTTATTATATCAGAAGTTGATCTGATTTTACTACCCCCGACGATCGCAATTCTTCCGCCATATGATCTGACAACATCTTTTTCAGGAACAGTTTCCTCAGTATAGTCAGTACCCTTGCAATGAAAATCAGGCTTCAGGGCAAGAATAACATTATCAACTCTTCTTTCATCAAAAACAGTTACATAGTCAACAAAACTGAGAGATCCAATTATTTTTGCTCTGCCCCTCTCATTTATTTCGGCCCTGTGCTCACCTTTAAGTGCCCTTAATGACCGGTCAGAATTTATTGCAACAACAAGGATATCTGCAACTTCCCCGGCTGCTTTCAAATATCTGATATGTCCGATATGGAGAATATCGAAACCTCCGTTGGCCAATGCGATCTTTTTCCCGCTCTTCTTTGCTTTATCAATAACCTTAACAAGATCATTCAGTTCAAGATATTTTCCTGCCATTTCAGCCTTTTTCATCATGGAACATTGTAGAGATCGCTCCTTCCAGTTCATCCGCAGTAAGTGGATATGCACCCTCTTTCATAACAACTATAGATGCACCTATATTTGATATTCTGGCAGAGTTCAGGAGATCTATCCCCGATGCCAGTGATAAACTCAGGAGAGCAATAACAGTATCTCCGGCACCGGTAACATCAACTATTTCAAAAGAACCATGGATAGGAATTTCGAAAGGGGATTTACCACTTTCAAACACCACCATACCCTTATGACCCCTTTTCTGAACGATACCCTTGCAATTCAATTTTTTTATCAGTTCTTCACCTGCTTTGAGAAAATCTTCTGACGATCGGAAACGGAGATTCGGAAAAAGGTTCCTTATCTCGGGTTCGTTGGGGGTTATGTAAGAAGCACCTGTAAATTTAAGCAGGTTCTCTCTTGAATCTATAATCGAAACTATATGTGGAAAATCCTTTTTAACGGAAAGGAACACTTCGGGAATAACTGATTCTTTCAGATAATCAGATACGAGGAGAAGATCGGAAGTAGGAATAAGAGATCTGAGTTTTTCAGAAAGATTATTATATTCCGAAGCATCCGGTGCCTCTCTATTTAAATAATCTATCCTCAATACCTGTTGTTTTCTGGAATTATCCCTGCCGGAAAGAATTCTGCTCTTCCTCGGTGTAGTAAATCCACTTATGACAGACAGGTACTCTGTTTCGACCGAAAGTTCGGATAATATCCGAAGGATCCTTTTCCCGGCATCATCATCTCCGATGAAACC
>CAYNUG010000116.1:0-7082 GCA_964400545.1 uncultured Clostridia bacterium
TCTTCTGAAATGAGCATAAAGATCATAACCGAAATGGAGCTGCTCCGGAGTTTCGGGAACTTCACCTGAATATCCGATATCAAGTTGGCCGACCTTTCTTATCTTTGGATTGTTCAGGAAAAATATGACAAGCGCGATCACAAATGTCCCAGCTGTAAAGATCATTAAGGCATTAGCATTCCAGTGACCTATGGAAGAGAGTATCTTCGATGTTCCGGAATAAGTATATCCGGGGTCGGGGAATCCGAGGGAAGGTAATATCTTTTCGCTTGCTTTCAGCAGTATCTCCGGTTTCATACCTATGATCATGGTCAACATTGCAAAGAACAGCTCCACAAACATGATCGGTAGTGGTGCTTTCTTGATCTTTTTAAATTCAGGTCTGAGTTGTCCGAGGAATATGGTATGCAACAGTTTGAAACAATACAAAAATGCTATGACTGAAGATAACATGGCAACGAGCAGCATGAACATCCATTTCTTTTCGATCATTCCGGAGTAAAGGAGCCACTTTCCTGCAAATCCGGAAAGAGGCGGGATACCGGCAAGAGTTATGATCCCCAGAAGAAACGCGAAAAATGTAAAAGGCATTCTTTTGATCAGTCCGCCGAGTTCAGGCAGTTTTGATGTCCCCGTCCTGTAGATCACACCTGCAATAGCAACGAAGAGCAGTCCTTTAAATATCATATGATTCGCAGTGTGATAGAGTGCGGCTGAATATCCGAGTGATGTCGAAAGGGCGATCCCTATAAGAATGTATCCTACCTGTCCAATAGAAGAATATGCGAGTACTTTCTTTGCATCTTCCTGGAATACAGCAAGCAGGGTCATGAAAAAAGCAGTGAACGTTCCTAACCATCCGAGACCGTATAAGATCACATCGGAACCGGATGAAAATTTGAGAAGGTGAGCAACAGTAATGATGACCCCGAATACACCCATCTTGGATAATATCCCGGATAGGACAGGAGTGAATCCGTCGGGGCTTTCACTGTAAGCATCCCTTGCCCATATATGGAGTGGTGCAGTTGCCATTTTTACCAGGAATGCGGTGAATATCAATATCGGAGCAAGAACACCGTAAGCCTTTGCCGTGTCCGTGAACTGAGGAATAAGATGTGAATTGGATGAAAGTAGTTTTATCCCCGCAAGCATTGCATATCCGCCTATGGAACTCATAACGAGGTAGATCCACGAAGGCTTCTTTGCAAATTTTCCCTGATAAATGATCAGATATGAACCCCATGACATAAGCTCCCAGTAGATAAAGAATGATATCCATTCTCCCGAGATCACAATGCCGGCCATTGACAGTATCACGATCAGAAGGAGAGGATAAAATGTCTTCTTATAGGTTTTTGACAGAGGGAATGTGGAGATAGTGAACAGGAGTCCGCCTAACAGTATCAGATATAAGAAAAAACTTTGTAGTGTCATCTCTTTTCCCAGAAAATTATAAGCGGCGTAGGAAAGTATCAGAATTGATCCTATCCATTGCAACAGTCTGGAGAACCAGAAGATGATGAGTCCGACAGATGCTCCGAGTCCTATTAGAAGTTTTATGTTTACGGAAATTGCAGTGAAGTGAAAAAATACATAACCTCCTACGAGAGAGAGAATTACCAGAAAGGTAACTGTTAGCACAGGTGCAAGAAGGCTCCCTTTTAATTTCCTTGATTTTCCTTTAAGAGAATCCAGAATGTTGAAAAGTTTGAAAAAGTAAACTATTTCTGAGACTCCGCCGATCAGGATTATAACGACCACATAAAAGTAATTGATCGGAAGGGCAAGGATCAAAAACAGCTTTGCCCAGAATCCGAGGAATGGTGGTGAGCCTGATATAGAAAGAACTGATGTAGAGAATAGAAATTTAAATACTTTATTTTTTTCAAATATATTTTTCCATTTTTCAATTTTGTCTTCACCGGCAATATCTGCGAGAAAGAATAGACCGGATTTTGAAAAGCTGTGATTTAAAACGAAAAAGATAATAGAGAGGAGCATATATCTTTTTGAAGGTCCCTGGAGGTTCCCCCCGATGTAGAATGATCCTGCAAGTATGAGTAGTCCGAGTTGCGATATGGAAGAATATCCGAAAAGTCGTTTTATATTATCCTGCTTCCAGGCAAAGAACTGACTGATAATGTATGTCCCCAATCCGAAGATCAACCCGATCTGAACCGAGTATGGAAAGTGGAGCATCGCGGAACTTCTCAGGAATACAATGTAATATGCTTTAACTATTACTCCGGCAAGAACTGCGACTATCACTGCAGGAGCTCCCTGGTAGATATCAAGAGCCCACCCGTTCATCGGGAACACTTCAAGTTCGATCAGGAGTCCAAACAGGAACATTGCTGCAACAAGCAGTATTGCTCCCCCGTAAGGGCTTGACGACAAACTTTCAGAAATTGCAGCCATATTAAGACTTCCCGTAAATTTATAGAGGAAAACAGCTCCCAACAGTACGAGCGTGGAGCTTATTGATCCGATAACAAGATATTTGAATGAAGCCTCCAGTGATGATTTGGTCATATCGGAAGCAATGAGAGCGTATGATGCGATTGAAGTGATCTCAATAAATACGAAAAGGTTGAAAAAGTCTCCTGTGAAAATGATCCCTGTTGCGCCGAGGAGGAGAAGCATCATCAATACGATAGATTTTGTTTCAGACTCTTTAATCCCCCTTTTCATCCAGTGGATCGAAGCAATTATTCCGATTATGTATATAAGAGTTGCAAGTCCAGCTCCGAAGATATCGACACTGAGATTGATTCCGATAGGGGGAGCAAAACCTCCGATCTTAACTATGATAGGCTCAAGTGCCTTTCCGGCGATCCACTTTTTAAGAAAATCTATCAAGATGGATGCTGAGGCCATAACATTGAAAAGAAGAGTTGCAAAAAAGAGTGTTCTAACCATATATTTCCCAAAGAATTTGAATATTCCTATTGAGAAAGCAGAGATAAGAGTTACTACGATTATAAGTATAGGATTTACCATTTTAGCTCCTTAAAATCGTCAATTTCGATTGATTTCGTTTTAGAATACATTCTGATAACTATGGACAACGCCATTGCCGTGACGCCGACGCCGATAACGATCGCAGTTAGGACGAGAGCCTGAGGAAGAGGGTCAACTATCTTTGAAGGATCAACAAGGAGTGTTTCCGGTTTGAAGAGATCTTTGAGGTAGATAATAGGTGCTTTCCCTCCCTTTAAAAAACCGAGTGAGATGATCAGCAGATTTATTCCGGCATCCATGATCGACAGCCCGATAACTATTTTAATTATATTTCTTTTTACAAGAACAGCATAAAGTCCGATAAGGATTAATATAATACTTGCAGCGAAGAATACCATTTTATCTCTCCTTAGTTGTTTTGAACATATCTCCGAGGAGTCCTGAAAGTTCAGATCCGACCTTTAATCCGACTGCTATATAAATGAGAGGGATAAATCCGGCGGAGAACAGTTCATTCCAGTTCCCGAGAGGGAGTATGTTATTGGCAAGAAAGCTTTTTGACATGATCAGTCCCAAAAGTCCGATAGCGGCAAATGATATTCCCGCAATTGATTCGGTTATCGTCAAAGGAACATGGTTGACCTTATATTTTCTGTTGGCAAGCAACAGAAGGAGAATACCTGAAGCAATAACGGTTCCGCCCTGGAAACCACCTCCGGGAGTCAGGTGACCATGTATGAAAATGTATGCTCCGAACAGAAGAATGAGTGGATACAATGTCTCAGTTGCTGCCCTTAGAACAAAACTTCCTCTGATCCGTTTCATCGGGTTCATACATTTACAGGAGCCAAGAAGAAAGGATAGGCCGGTTGTTGCGAGGAAAAGGACTGTGACCTCACCAAGAGTGTCAAAGCCTCTGTAATTTACAACAATGGAAGTCACAAGATTTGAACCTCGGTTCTCTTTTATTCCCTGTTCAACATAATGCTTTGAAACGTCATTTTCTCCTGAAACATTTCTATGTTTTTCTCCGAATGTTATTTCTCCGATTATCATAAAAAAATAGAACAATAAAAAGGATAGGAATATAATTGCGATTATCTTTCTCATTTTTCTTTCTCCTTTGTTTTTCTGACAGTTACAACAAAAATAAGTGTTGTGATACCTGCTCCGATCGCTGCTTCGGTCATGGCAACATCAGGTGCCCTCAGATAGAGATAAACGATCGAAGCTACAAGTGAGACAAAACCGGATGCTATTACAGCAGCGATGAGTTTTTTAGTTCTTATTGCAAAGACAGCAAGAATAAGCATTAGGAAAACCATAAAGATCATAAAATACTGAAGTATGTTACTCATTGCTTTTTCCTCCCTTTTGGAGTGGCTTCTTCATCATGAATATCTTTTTCGTATTCATCAACAATTGTAATGCTTGTTAGTTTGACATCCGATCTATGGCTGGCTCTGGCAATAACACTTGACGAAACAGGATTCGTCAGAAGTAGAAAAAGCCCTATAAGTCCGATCTTTATAAGCCATGCAGGATGATAGACGCCTACGCCCATAATTAGTGATAGTGCCCCAAGTGTTGATGCCTTCGTTCCTGCCTGAAGTCTGTTATAAACATCAGGCATTCTTAATATCCCGAGAGCTCCGAGAAATAGGAACAGTGATCCGATGAGCATCATGATCGCACCTATGATCTGATTCCATGCCATTAGAAACCTCCTTCGAGATACCTGCCGACGGATATAACACTGAGAAATGAAAGCAATGCATATACCATTGCAACATCGAGTAGTATCACACTGTGGAATAATTGTGCGATAAGAACGATCAGTGCTATCGTAATTGTTGTTGCGGTATCAAGACCGACGGCTCTGTCCGGCAGTGTGGGACCGATAATGATTCTGATGATTGCAAGAAAAGTTGCCATGCCTACAAATGCAAATACGATAATTAATATGCTATTCAAAGATCACCTCCAGATATTTTTCAAATCCCTCGACAATTTCTTTGGTTGTTTTTTCCACATCCGTGAACTTGACATCTATCCAGTGTATATAGAGATATTGATCTATAATATCAATAGTTAGTGTCCCGGGTGTCAGAGTTATTGAATTTGCGAGGGCAAGTTTTCCGGATCTTGATTTTAGTTTTGTTTTTACTTTTACTATCCCCGGATTTATAGGTAATTTTGGATTTATTACCCTTTTAGCTACATCAAGATTCGACTTAATCATCTGCCAGATGAAATAAAAAAGGTATATGAAAAGATAATAGTATCTTTTAATACTAAACCAGTTCTTTACTCTTTCTCCGGCGACTGATGGTGATATGATGGCAATTATTGCTGAAACTATCAATCCGACAAAAAGTTCCTGGGGATGAAAGCTCTGCGTAAGAATTGTCCATGTCAGGAACAGAATTGCAGTTGAAACGAGTATTCTCATATTATACTCCTCTGTTTTAATTTAAAATTCAAAAACTCAACTTCGGGTAAAACATCCATAAAAGATATCTGGACATCATCGGGAACGTTCACGGGTGCAAGTGCCAGGCTCAGAATAGCTTTTATCCCGGCATTAACCAAAGAATTAACGGCTTCCTGAGCTTCAGAGCAGGGAATTGCAATAACAGCTAATTTTATTTTATTCTTTTGAACAAAGTTCTTCATATTGTCGGGAGAAAAAACTTTGACCTCATTAAATGATTTGCCTATCTTATTCGGATCCCTGTCAAAAGCTGCGGAAAATTGTACCCTGCATCTTTCTTCCGAGTGGTAGAGGATAGCCTGCCCCAGTTTGCCGGCACCGATCAGAATAGCAACAATTTCATCTTTTGTGAAAATGGCATTATCCATCCCTTCGATAAGTTCTTTGACGTTATACCCTTTCCCTCTGGTCCCGAATTCACCGAAGTAGGAGAGGTCTTTTCTTATAACCGAACTGAATATTCCACATTTATTTCCGATATCAACGGATTGGACGGTCTCTATTCCGTCGGCAGCCATTTTCTCAAGGCATCGTCTGTACAAGATCAGTCTTTTTATTGAAGAATCGGGAATAAGTTTCTTCGGGATGCGTTCATCTTTTTTCATGTGCTTGTTCTCACAAGCACAGATACTATTCTTTTTTGGCAAGTTGTCAATAGGAAAAACTGATATTTTTTTTTTTACTCTATGAATTTTTAAATATCTGTCCCGGACCGACACAGGTTTTATTAATATTCTTTGTGTTATATAATTTCTTTATGAGTATGAAATTTAAAGGTTTATCGATGATAGTTCCGTGTTTTAACGAGTCGGAAAGTATAAAAAAGACACTTGAAGAAATTGACATTTCACTAAGATCAACAGGTATTGATTACGAGATAATTGTTGTAAATGACGGGTCAACAGATAACAGTTCCGAAAGGATCGGAGAACTGAAGATCAAAGGTCTGATCATTCTTGAAAACGAGATGAATCTTGGATACGGAGCCTCAATAAAAGAGGGAATAAAAATTAGTCGTTTCGAATGGATCGGGATCTCTGATGCTGACGGGACGTATCCCGTTGAAAGAATAAAGGATATGCTCCCATTCTTTAAAGATCATGATATGGTTATAGGGGTTAGGACAGGTGATGTAAAATCCGTACCACTTGCAAGAAGACCTGCCAAATGGTTCCTTAATAAGTTTTCCTCATATCTTGCAGGCAGAAAGATCAAAGATGTCAACTCTGGTTTCAGATTCTTCAAAAAGGAAATGATCCTGAAGTTCTGGAAAATATTCCCGGATGGTTTTTCATTCACAACTACTTCGACGATGCTTTTTATCATGGAGAATATGAAGGTTAAGAATATCCCGATCGATTATTTTAAGAGAAAAGGGAAATCGAAGATCAGACCTGTCAGGGATACATATAATTTTTTCCTGCTGATCATGAGGATCACAATGCTTTTCAACCCTCTCCGGATATTCATGCCTCTCTTCTTTTTTACTTTAACACTTTTTTTCGGCTCATTTGCAAGAGATATATATATCAGGAATCTGACTGATACCAGCGTTCTTTTGTTTGTTTTTTCATTTATCATTTTTCTGATTGGACTCCTTGCGGATCTTATAAACAGGAGACAG
>CAYNUG010000117.1:0-7039 GCA_964400545.1 uncultured Clostridia bacterium
AGCATAGAGAGATAATAAATAAGATAAGACAAAAAATCAAATTGAGTGAATGGGAAATGGTAGAGCCCACAGCGTTCAGAAGACAGAAGGAGATTATAGCCTTCAGCTTTCAGCCCACAGCCTTCGGCAGTCTGTAGGGGTAGGCCTTGCGTCTACCCAATTCAGAAGCCAGGAGATTGTAGGGGCGAAAGGCATTTCGCCCGAATAGAATGTATTCGGCTTATGTCGTGCTTACTTTTGCTACCGCGAAAATGTTTATCATTTTCTACTGGACCTCACCCCTCGGATCGATATAGGCGAGTCCTCGGGCATCGAGTCCCGCAAAAGCAATACACGCCAACGCCGGTTTAGGATTTAGGATATGGGGGATGGGATATTGTAGAGCTCACAGCGTTCAGAAGTCAGAAGCAAGAAGTCAGAAGCCAGGAGATTGTAGGGGCGAAAGGCATTTCGCCCGAATAAAATCCGAAACTGTACACCAAATTGAGAACCGTCCCTACAATATGTGTACACAAAATTCAAAGTTAATATATTGATTTTTGTATAAAAAAAGCATATAAATGGATATTATTTTATAAAAACCGGGAGATCTATATGAGTGCAGTACTTGAAATAAAAGATTTATACAAATCTTTTGGGAATAATATCGCATTGGATGGGTTTAATATCACTGTCCAGTCTGGAGAGATCTATGGCCTGTTGGGGCCAAATGGAGCCGGGAAAACCACTTTTATCTCTGCTGTTGCCGGGTTGATCAGGGATTTTTCAGGAGATATCCTTTTTTTCGGGAAAGATATTTTTACAGATAGAATGCTTAAGAAGGAACTTGGAATTGTTCCGCAGGATATGGCTTTTTATGAAGAATTGGGTGCCATCGATAACCTTTTGTTCTGGGGGGGACTTTATGGAGTACCCGGCAGGGAATTAAAGAACAGAGCAAAAGATCTTCTTAAAGTTGTAGGCCTTGAAGACAGGGCCAAAGAGAGGGTAAAGAATTTCTCCGGAGGAATGAAAAGAAGACTTAATATTGCAATAGGGTTGATCCACAAACCAAAATTGCTCCTCCTTGATGAACCCACTGTCGGGATTGATGTCCAGGCTAAGATGAAGATCCTGGATATAATAAAACAGGTCGGGGAAGAAGGAACATCAGTGATCTTCACTACACATCAACTTTCGGAAGTTGAGGAGATGTGTTCGAGGATCGGAATAATGGATCACGGAAAGCTTGTCGCTGAAGGGACTCTGGATGAGTTGAAAAAGATCGTGGGTGAGAAGGATATCGTAGAATTAAATGGAGATTTCCCAGTTGATAAATTGACGGAAATGCTTAAGAACAAAAAAGATTTCGAACTGATATCAGTTAGCGAGAGTCTTGTTACAATGGCGTTTAGTGATCGCAAAAAATTACCTTCGGTATTGGAGATCATACTGAAAAAAGGTTTTTCTGTATCTGAGATAAAGATCAAATCTCCTAATCTTGAATCTGTATTCCTGAAACTTACAGGAAGGAGTCTCCGGGATTGAAGATAATAATCAATATTCTTATTAAGGATTTTAAAAGGAGAATAAGATCACCTTGGGGGATCATTATTTTGCTTGCGATTCCGATCGTTATGACCTCATTGTTCGGTGCTGTCTTCAGCAGCGGTGGAAAAGAAAATATAAAGATAAAAATTCTTATAGAGGACAGGGACGACAGTTTCCTGTCCCGTTTGCTGTTGAGAACCTTTGAATTTCCTGATATAAAGAAATCAATTATTGCAAAAACAATTGAAAAGGGAAGTGGGGAAGATATGATAAGAAAGGAGGATGCTTCCGCTCTTTTGATCATTCCACAAAATTTCGGAGAGAGGTTTATAAACCGTGAAAAAAATGAATTAATTCTTGTGAAGAATCCGGCTGAACAGTTTTTTCCACCTGTGATCGAAGATCTTTCAAAGATGATGGCAAAATTGTTGTCCGCTTTTTCACAGATATTCGGCAAAGAAATATCTCAACTATCTGCATTGATGAAAAATGGAGATAATATCTCGGAAAAATTGATCGCAGAAAATATTTTTAAAAGTTCATACGATAAGATAGAAAAGATCGCAAAATATATTTCCCCCCTGATCCTTTCAATAAAAACGGTTTCAGTCGGAGATAAAGAAAAGAATAAAAGCGGCAGGAATATTTTCGCAATGCTTTTGCCTCCGATATCCATTATGTTCCTCATGTTTATAATAGAGATCTTTATGAGTGATATTTTGAAAGAGAAAGAAGAGGGTACAATGCAACGTATTCTCTATTCACCGGTCAAACCATCTGTCTATGTTGTTTCAAAAATATTGAGTGGCTGGATCATGGGAATATTCATGTTCCTGATAATGGTTGTTTTTGGAGCTCTCGTCTTCGGGATAAATTGGGGGAACTATTTCTTTCTGTTTTTGATGGTTATAGTGACATCATTTTCGATCTCTGCATTCTTCGGATTTCTCAATTCAATTTTGAAAGATAAAAATCAGGCTGCTTCAATTTCAGCACCTGTAATTCTTATAATGAGTGCTGTAGGCGGGAGCATGGTCCCTTTTTCAATGCTGCCTCCAATAGTGAAGAAGGTGTCATTCCTTTCGATCAATTTTTGGTTCATGGATGGAGCAAACAAAATATTAAAATATGAATTTCCATTTAAGAACATAGTTGTAATAAGCATAATCGGAATTATTTTCTTCTTGATATCCTATAGGCTTCTGGTCAGGAGGGTCTCGGAATGAGAAGAATGTTCAATATTATTATAACTGATTTAAAGATCATGCTGAGAGATAAGATGTTCTTTTTCTGGGTGTTGATCCTCCCTTTGATATTCATTTTCATTTTCGGGAATCAAAGAGAGAGCATCTCACAAAAGGCATCATTAACGGTTTTAAATCTTGATAAAGGTGAATTCGGGAAATATTATGTTGAAAAACTGAAAGATAAAAAGATCACGATCGATATGAAAGACCGGATCCCGAAAAAATTCATAAGGATGTTGACGGTTCCTGAAGATTTTTCTGCTCATATTCTCAATAATGAATCTCAGGTCCTCGAGTTGAAGGTTATGGGGTCTTCTGATCAGGCAGCTACAAAAAAGATACAGATGAGACTTATAAAAGCCGTATCAGAAATTGTTACTGAAATGATCCTGACGAAAAATATCAGAGATTTCTTTTCACAAAAAATAAAATTTAATGATATTGTAATATTAAGATCAAAATTTCCCGACAACACTGTTAACAAAGTTCCGTCAGGAAAGGACCATACGATCCCGGGTATCCTTATTATGTTTATTTTAATGAATACTCTTATCTATGGAGGCTCTTTGTTGCTTTATGAAAGAAATAAGGGACTCATCTCGAGGATGATGTATTCTCCTTTATCCATATCTGAACTATGGACTTCCAAAATGGTTGCGAGGGTGATATTGGGATTTATCCAGACATCCATTCTTCTGCTGACCGGGATATTACTTTTTAATTTCAATCTCGGGAATCCATTTGCTGCATTATCGGTAACCTTTGTTTTTATAATAAGCATATCTGCATTGAGTATATTTTTCGGGTCCATCTTTAACAGAGAGGAGATCGTAATAGGTTTATCAATATTGGCAGCACAATTGTTTGCCGCGCTGGGCGGATGCTGGTGGCCTATTGAGATTGTGTCTGGGACAATGAAAAATATTGGTATGTTCACACCTGCGTACTGGGCGATGGATGCTTTTCACGGACTTATCTTTTTTAGTAAAGACTTTATTGATATTGTTCCCAACCTTGTTATTCTATTGGCCTTTACTCTTGTATTTGCCTTTCTTTCCATTAAGTATTTCCGGATCTCAAATTAGATCCGGATCTGTTACAGTTCTTTTTTTAGGGCAATTGCCTGATCTTTTTTTCTATTCTAAGAATGTGATCTTTTCTATGTATGAGAGTCCGTGGATGTCTCTGTCAACAAAAAAGTCATTGGTTATACCTAAAGTGATATTATTCCTGATCGGTTTTCCGTTCCTTTGAGTGATTATTATCATTCTTTCTCCGGCATAAGTATGAAATATCTCTGACCAGCTGAAGAGGGATCTGTATCCGTCACAACCAACGAACATGAAAAAATCATCTATGTTGCTGCTTCCAAAATTATTAACCAGAAAATTTCTAAGGCTGTAACCTGATACTGTCTCCGGATTTTTTGATTTTATTCCTCTGCCGTGACCGATCCGGACCCAGTTCTTAAAAGTTTTTATCTTTATACCGGAAAAGGAACTCTCATATTTGTTCCCCTTTTTTATACAGAACAGTTTATTGCTGAGGCATCTGTCTCCCTTTACCAGCTTTGGCAGGATCTTATCCGAAGTACGGGGCAAAAACATTTCTATGGAAACAACCTGATCAAGATATCTGTAATTGTTTCTATCTCGGGGGCAGATCAATCGAAGACCCACAAGAGGTTTGGTCTCTCTGTTCTTTTTATATGATTCAGGATCTTTTGAAGGTAATACAGGTTCCCGATTGAATGCAAGCGTGACCGGGAAAGTGTCGTTGCACATTGTAAGTTCTCCGTAACTGAAGTGAGATCTTTTTCCTGTTTTTGAGATGAATGTGACAATCAGGTCCAGAGGGCGGTCAAATTTATCATTACTATTTTTCTGTGGTCTTATTCCATCCAGCAGAAAATAAACAGGGAACCCGTTGTAAATATACGCTCCGGTAACTTCACCCTGCGGATCAACCTCTTTTGTTCTGATCCTTACTGTCGCCAGGGTCGATAGATAACTGCTGTTCAGATTGTAGATCTTCCTGACCTTCCCGAAAATCTTAAGAGAAATACCGTCAGGAAATTTCTTTTGCAATGCTAAAGAAGTGGCAGAAGAAACGGCATCAATTTTTTGATGTCTCCCTGAAGAAAATGCCGGTGAAACAAGCATAAACAGAATTATTTGAGAGACGACCAAAGATCTGAAAACAAATATAGTTCGGTTCATTTTTTCCTTATTTTTTCTTTTTTGCTTTTATTTTTTTGTTTCTCAGGAATTCATCTATTCCTTTGACTGCACGAAGTCCGTCTGCAATTGCAGAGATAGCATCTGCAGTCCAGTTGGCAAGGTCTCCACCGGCAAAAAGTTTTTCAATATTTGTTCTCTGTTTTTTATCAACTTTGATCAGTCTTCCGTCCATATTGATG
This sequence comes from uncultured Clostridia bacterium, assembly GCA_964400545.1. Taxonomy (GTDB): domain Bacteria; phylum Acidobacteriota; class Aminicenantia; order UBA2199; family UBA2199; genus UBA647. The sequence continues at coordinate 5,197 of CAYNUG010000117.1, forward strand.
CTCTTTCTCACATCTTCGGGAAGGAAATCAAGATCAGGTTGCTGACCTATCGCAGAAATTATTGTGTCAACGATATATTCATACTCTTTTCCTTTAATAAGGATCGGTCTCGGTCTTTCACCAGGTGTTTCCTGAACCATCTTTGCTCTTCCGTAGATCAGTTTGACCTTTCCTTTCGGTCCGTCCTCAACTCTCAGAGGGATGATCTTTGTATAAATAGGGATCTTTTCGTGTTCTGTTGCTTCTATCTCTTCGTCATCTGCTGGCATATTATCTATTTCTCTTCTGTAGGCAATAAAGGAATCGGAGCCGAGTCTTTTTGCTACCCTGACAGCGTCTATGGCAACATTTCCACCGCCTATTACAACAACATCTTTTCCAAGATCAACTTTTTCACCGAAATTAACTTTACTTAACAAATCAATTGCAGCCATTACTTTCGGATGATCTTCTCCTTCAAGTCTTGCAGAGAGTGGTTTCGGAAGTCCCGTTGCCAGAAGTACGGCGTCATATTTTTTCATAAGCATATTGAATTTCCGCCTGTCAACCGGTGAATTCGTATTTATTTTTACTCCTGCGGATTCGATCAGATCCAGCTGTTTGTCAAGTGAAGGGATGGGGAAGCGGTATTTCGGAATGCCAATCATTGTCATTCCTCCGGCTTTCGAAGTTTTCTCAAAAATCTCTGTTTTATATCCGAGTAGTCTCAGATAAAATGCAGCTGTAAGTCCTGCCGGACCTCCACCGATTATTGCGATCTCCTTTCCATTCAACGGTTTCGGATCCAGATGTACATATCCTTTCAGGTCATCAAACTGTTCAACTACAAAACGTTTTAGCCATCTGATAGCAACAGGATCACCGAGATGTCCGAGCGCACATTCGAATTCGCACCTTCTTGTACATACCTTTCCGCACATTTCCGGTAAAGGATTATTATCATAAATTATATTCAGTGATTCTTCATAGTCTCCTTTGGCAATTGCTTTAATGTAATCCGGGATATGCATTGTATCCGGGCATCCTGTTATACATAGTCCGCAGTCAATACATCTGTCGGCTTCACGCCTGGCCTCTTCTTCAATATATCCGAGAACTGCTTCAGCAAATGTCCCTGCTCTTTCTATCCCGTCAAGTTCCCTCATCGGTACTCGTTCAAGGTTGAGGAGATTAAGTTCGTCATCTTTTTTAAATCCCTTCTCTTTATCTTCATGTCCTATCAGATCAATACCGGGTGTAAAAACGAAGTCCATTGGAGTTTCTCTGCTCCAGACATAATCGTTTGACATTGAAAGAGATCCGGTTGGACAGATATCCACACAGAGTGCACACCAACAGCATCTTCCGTAATCTATTTTAGGTCTGTATCCTGAATCCCCTTTTTGAGGATCCCTGATCTCTTCCATTTCTATCGCGGCATTTTCACATATAACCGAACATGAACCGCAACCGATACATGTTTCGATATCATTTTTATGAAAGCCTCTGTATCTGTCTGCTGCTTCTCTTTTGACTTTGATTGGAACTTCAATTGTGTTAGCAGGTTTTACAGCCCTTTTCCAGGCAGTTAATGGTTTTAATATCCCTTTTAGATCCATAGCGGTCTCCTATCTCTCTATTTCCGGAGGGCATGTCTGAAGCCCAACGATAGTAAGTGAAAAATCTGAAATGTTCATTCCGGGTACAAGTTTTTTAAGCAGCGGATATGCCGCCGGTGTGGAACTTCCCCTTACATGAACCCTCCTCGGCTTATCAGAACCGTCTGTGACAACATAATAACCGAATTCTCCCCTTGCAGATTCAAGTTTTACATATGTTTCACCTGCGGGGATCTCCCAGAAAA
>CAYNUG010000118.1:0-6993 GCA_964400545.1 uncultured Clostridia bacterium
GGACAAAAAATGCCCGGAAGAATGGGTGGGAAAAGAAAAACTGTAAAAGGATTGAAAGTTGTAAAGATCGATCTGGAAAATGATTTGATCCTGATAAAGGGAGCGGTTCCCGGATTTAACGGAAATTACGTTTACATTATAAAGGATTCCTTTAAGAGGAGATAAAAATGTTAAAGCTGAATGTCAGAAATATAAATAATGAAGAAGTCAGCAAAGTTGAGGTTCCTGAGGAGGTTTTTGATTATCCTCTTAGAGAACATCTTGTATATGAAGCTGTTAGGAATTTCAGAGCAAATCAGAGAAGCGGTAATGCTTCTACGAAAACAAGAGGAAAGATCTCCGGAAGTGGCAAGAAACTGTGGAAACAGAAGGGTACTGGGCGTGCCCGTGTCGGAAATGTGAAAAGTCCGTTATGGAGATCCGGTGGAATAACCTTTGGTCCGAAACCACGTGATTATTCCTATAATATGCCTAAAAAAGCAAAGAGAAATGCTTTGAAATCAGTTCTGTCGGATAAGTTGAGAAATGACAAGCTTTTTGTGATCGATAAAATAGCTGTTAATTCAAATAAAACGAAAGAGACCTTAAATCAACTGCAGAAATTTGAATTTGAAAAAATGCTTATTGTTGATAACAGGGATAATTCAAATTTAATGCTTTCCACAAGAAACCTGAAAAATGTAAAAAGCATTGATTTCTCAGAGATCAATGTTTATGACACTTTGAAATATACTCACATTATGGTTTCTATGGATGCTTTGAACGGGATACTTGAGGTGTTGAAATGAAATTAGAATATACAGACGTTATTATAGCTCCAATGATAACTGAAAAATCGAGTGAACTTAAGGATACTCTTCACAATCTTTGCTTTAAGGTCCACAAGAATGCAAACAAGATTCTTGTGAAGGAAGCGGTTGAGAAGTTGTTTAATACGAAAGTTGATTCTGTTAAGTTGATGAACTATTACGGAAAGGAAAAAAAATATGGAAGGTTTACCGGCAGACGATCCAGTTGGAAAAAAGCTTATGTAAAACTTCAGAAAGATGCAAAGATGATAGAATATTTCGAGGTATAAAATGGGAATTAAAGTATTTAATCCAATAACTCCAGGGCTTAGAGGCAAAACCGGCTATACATTTGAAGAGTTGACAACGGACAAACCATACAGGAAGTTGGTGAGGAAGCTTAATAAATCCGGTGGAAGAAATAATGAAGGCCATATAACAAGCAGGTTCAGGGGGGGCGGACACAAAAGAAAATATAGAATTATTGATTTTAAAAGGAATAAGCTGGATGTAAATGGTGTGATCGAGACGGTTGAATATGATCCTAACAGAACAACAAGAATTTCACTTATAAAATATGAAGATGGTGAAAGAAGATATATCCTTTCACCGTTAGGAGTTAAAGTCGGAGATCAAATATTATCAACGAATGGTGAAGCCGATATCACTCCAGGTAATTCTCTCCTTTTGAAAAATATTCCGGTTGGAACAATAATTCATAATATCGAATATATAAGCGGTAAAGGTGCTCAAATTGCAAGAACTGCAGGAGCATCTGCAACACTTATGGCGAAAGAGGGTAAATATGCTCTGGTCAAGATGCCTTCCGGAGAGGTCAGAAAGATATCTGTTGTTTGCAGAGCAACAATAGGTCAGCTTGGTAATATCGAGCATAGCAATATAAAGATCGGTAAAGCTGGGAAAACCAGATGGCTGGGACGTCGTGGACATGTTAGAGGAACGGTTATGAATCCTGTGGATCATCCTCACGGTGGTGGTGAGGGTAAGACAAAAGGTGGAAGACATCCGGTAACTCCATGGGGTCAGCCGACCAAAGGTTATAAAACGAGAAGGAATAAAAGAACAGATAAATTTATTGTAAAAAGGAGAAAGTAGATAAATGAGCAGATCAGTAAAAAAAGGTATTTTTATTGAAGAAAAATTGTTCAATAAAGTTATTGCCGCAAAGAACAGTAAAAAAAGAGAAGTTATTAAGACCTGGTCGAGAAGATCTACTGTTATTCCTGAAATGGTAGGATTGACCATTGCAGTTCATAACGGGAAGAAGTTTATACCTGTTTTTGTGTCGGAGAACATGGTCGGATGCAAACTTGGTGAATTTTCCGAAACTAGGACATATAAAGGACATACGTCGAGAGAGAAAGGAAAATAATAGGAGAAGAGAATGGCTGAAGTATCAATTTCAAAAGGAAAATATATGAAGATATCTCCGAGAAAGGTCAGACTTGTGGCAGATCTCATTAGAGAGAAAGATGCCGGTGAGGCCGTGACCATCTTGAAATTTTCGAAGAAAAAGAAAGCTGCGGATATAGTCTATAAAGTTCTTAATTCGGCAATTGCCAATGCACAGGTCAAATTCCCGAACCTCGACGTGGATAATCTTTATGTTTCAAAGATATTTGCCGATGAAGCTCCGGTAATGAAAAGATTCAGAGCTGTTCCGAGAGGAAGAGGGGTAAGAATTCTTAAAAGATATTCTCATATAACAATATATCTGTCAGAGAGAGAGGAGAAATAATGGGCCAGAAAACACATCCCTACGGATTCAGATTAGGATTTAATAAAAGCTGGTTGTCCTTGTGGTACAGTAAAGGAAAAGATTATATTGATCTGCTTCATTCGGATCTGAAGATCAGAAATGCAGTGAAAAAAGAATATAAACATGCCGGTATCGCATCGATCGAGCTGAAGAGAGTATCTGATACTATCCGAGTGCAGATCAATACAGCAAGACCGGGGATCATTATTGGAAAAGGCGGGTCCGGTATTCAGAAGATCAAGGAGATGATCGCAGGGTTGGCAAAAAAGAACAAGGATAAGATACTTGTTGATGTCATTGAAATTAAATATCCCGAGATCGTATCGCAACTTGTTGCTGAGGGCGTTGCTTATCAGATCGAAAGAAGGATCTCTTTCCGTCGAGCAATGCGAAAAGCTGTTGATTCTTCTTTGAGAGCCGGGGCAATCGGTATAAAGATAAGAGTTTCCGGAAGACTTGGGGGAAATGAGATCGCCAGATCCGAATGGTATCTGGTCGGTAAGCTTCCTTTGCAGACATTAAGAGCTGATATTGATTATGGTTATGCTAAAGCTCAAACTGATTATGGGATTATTGGTGTTAAAGTCTGGATTTACCCCGGAGATAAAGATAAGGAAAGATATAAAAAGCAGAGTATTGAAATTTCTGAGAAGGGAGAATGACCGATGTTAATGCCAAAGAAAGTTAAACACAGAAAAGTATTCAGAGGGAAGAGAAGGGGTGTTGCTACTAAAGGGAATACTCTTGAATTTGGAGAATATGGACTTCAGTCGCTTGAGAATGCATGGATAACCGCCAGGCAGATAGAAGCGGGAAGAGTCGCAATAAACAGATATATTAAAAGAGGCGGAAAATTATGGATAAGGCTGTTTCCTTACAAACCAGTCACATCGAAACCGATCGAAGTAAGAATGGGGAAAGGAAAGGGCGATCCTGAGTTCTGGGTGGATGTTGTAAGAAGAGGAAGGATCATATATGAATTGGAAGGTGTTGATGAGGTTACGGCAAAAGAAGCGATGAGACTTGCTCAGATGAAATTTCCGATCAGGACCAGGTTCATTAAGAGGGCATAACGGAGTATTAAATGAAAGCAAAAGATATTAGATCCATGACAATAGATGAGATCGACGGTAAACTTGTTGAGCTTAAGGACAAGTTGTTCAAGCAGAAGATTCAGAAATCCCTTGGGCAGGCAGATAACCCGTTCAAATTAAAAGGGACAAGAAAGGATATTGCAAGGTTGGCGACGATTTTAACTGAAAAGAGGAAAAAAGATGGAAAAGAAAAGTAATGAAGGTTTAACGCTTACAGGGCAGGTAGTTTCCACTAGAGCTGATAAAACGATCGCTGTCAGTGTCGAGAGGGTTTTCGGGCATCCTGTTTACAAAAAGATAGTCAGAAAAAAGAAAAAATATCTGGCTCATGATGAGTTGAACAAGTATAAAGAAGGCGACATTGTTAAGATCAGACTTGTGAGGCCGTTGAGTAAACAGAAAAGATGGCTTGCTGTCGAATTGATAGCTGCAGCTCCAGGTAAGGAGGTTGTAAAATGATCCAAATGCAGACGAGGCTTAAAGTAGCCGATAATTCGGGAGCTAAAGAACTGATGTTCATCAGGGCTGTTGGCGGAGGGGTTGGAAAGATCGCCCATGTGGGAGACACGTTTGTTGGTACTGTTAAATCTGCTGAGCCGAATTCAAAGATCAAAAAAGGTGAAGTCGTCAAAGCGGTAATAGTAAGAACAAGAAAAGAAGTAAGAAGAAGGGACGGATCATATATTAGATTCTCAGACAATGCAGCTGTGATAATAAATGCTCAGGGTGAACCTGTCGGGACAAGGGTTTTCGGACCGGTTGCCCGTGAACTGAGAGAAAAAAAGTTTATGAAGATAGTGTCTCTTGCACCGGAGGTAACTTGAAATGCCAAAGTTAAAATTGAAAAAAGGTGATCCCGTTATCGTTATCAGTGGAAAGAGAGAGGATAGAGGGAAGCGAGGGAAGATAGTCAGGTTGCTAACAGAAAAGAACCGGGTGGTTGTGGAAAAGGTTCATATTGTTAAAGAGTATGTCAAGGCGAATCCACAGAAAAATATACAGGGTGGAATAGTTGACAGAGAGGGTTCTATTCCTCTTGCAAGCGTTATGTATTATTGCAGTGAATGTGAGCAGGGTGTGAGGATCGGATATAGAACTGAAAAAGATTCGAAACAAAGGATCTGTAAAAAATGTGGTATTGTAGTTGATTAGGAGCGATAAATGAGCAGACTACAGGAAAAATATAAAAAAGAGATAAAAGAAAGTCTCAAAAAGGAACTGAAGAAAGAAAATATTATGATGGTTCCGAGACTTGAAAAGATTGTTCTTAATGCCGGTGTCGGAGAGGCCACGCAGAATATAAAACTTCTGGAAAAAGTGATCGATGAAATGACGGTAGTAACAGGACAGAAACCATCTGTCAGAAAAGCGAGGAAGTCTATTGCAACATTCAGGTTGAGAGCTGGTATGCCGATAGGTGCAATGGTAACTCTAAGGAATAAAAGAATGTATGAATTCTTTGACAGACTGGTCTCATACGTGATACCGAGGGTTAAGGATTTCAGAGGGCTTTCTCCCAAGTCTTTTGACGGGAGAGGAAATTATACTTTCGCTGTAAAAGACCAGCTTATTTTCCCGGAGATCGATTACAATAAGGTCGATCGTGTAAATGGTATGTCCATTACATTTGTTACAACGGCTACGGAAAATTCAGATGCATATGCATTATTAAAAAAACTTGGATTGCCATTAAGGGATTAGGAGGAAAAAATGGCCAAAAAATCAACGATAGCAAAACATTTAAAAACGAAGAAATATAAAGTCAGACAAAGCAGCAGATGCAGAGTTTGCGGAAGATCCCGTTCTGTTTATAAGAAATTTGAACTATGCAGACTGTGCTTTAGAGAACTATCTTTAAGAGGAGAAATACCGGGTGTTACCAAAGCATCCTGGTAGGGAGTGATTATGAGTCATACTGATCCAATTGCAGACATGATAACGAGAATTAGGAATGCAGCAAGGATAAATAAACCTACAGTTGACATACCGTATTCAAAGATAAAGGAAGAGATTGCTAAAGTTATCAAAAAAGAAGGATACATATCAGGTTTTGAAGTGAACAAAGAGTTTCCCTCAAAGCTTGTTGTGAAGCTGAAAAATAAACCCGGTGAGAAGGTCAATGTTATTGAGGGACTGGAAAGGATATCTAAACCGGGTAGAAGAGTGTATTCGAATGTCGGGGATATACCAAAGGTTATTGGTGGAATGGGCGTTGCGATCATTTCAACTTCGAAGGGTATTTTCACCGGAAAAGAATGTGAAAAGAATAATATAGGCGGCGAAATATTATTCAATATCTGGTAGGAGGTAAAATGTCGAGATTAGCTACTAAACCAATAATTCTTGAAGGCTCAATAAAAGCTGAGATCAAAGATGATATCGTTACTCTGAAAAACTCGAAGGGTGAACTTAAAGTGAAGATAGTCAACGGGATAAAATTGAAAATTGAATCTGATAAGGTATATGTAGATAGAGAGAGTGATGTTTTTAAGGCCTCCCAGGGACTTGTCTGGAGCCTTATTAATAATGCGGTTATCGGTCTTACGAAAGGTTATTCAAGGAAGATAGAGATCGTTGGAAAAGGCTGGAGATCTGAAGTTAAAGGTGATTTGGTTAATCTTCAGGTTGGTTATTCACATCCGGTTTCATTTAAATTTCCTAAGGGAATAACAGCAACTCAGGAAAATCCGGGAATGTTCGTTTTATCATCTGCTGATAAGCAATTACTTGGTCAGGTGTGTGCTAATATTCAAAAAATAAGGCCTGTAGAGCCCTATAAGTTGAAAGGAATAAGGCTTGAAGGTCAGTACCTGAGAAAGAAAGTAAGAAAGACAGCGGGAGTGTAAGATGATCAAGGCGAAATATTTAGAAAAGAAAAAAAGAAATACAAGGCTGAGAAAAACAATAAGAAAAATAATATCAGGGGATTCAAAAAAACCCCGCCTAATAATATTCAGAAGTAACAAATATTTGTATTCTCAGGTTTATGATGATGTGAACGGAAAAGTTCTTACTTATGCTTCTACTCTTGAAAAAGAAGTTAAAGAAAAACTGAAAAGCACTAAGGATAAGGAAGCGGCCAAAGTGATGGGCGAAGTTATAGCTGAAAGATTAAAAAAGTTGAAAATAAAAGAAGTTGTTTTTGACAGGAATGTTTATACATATTCTGGTCGTGTTAAAGTTTTTGCTGATACCGCAAGAGAAAAAGGAATTAAATTTTAAGGAGCGCTATAGTGGAAGAATTAGAAAATATTGAAATATTCGAAGAAGAAGTTATCTCTATCAGAAGGGTTACAAAAGTTGTTAAGGGCGGTAAGAATATGAGGTTCTC
>CAYNUG010000119.1:0-6735 GCA_964400545.1 uncultured Clostridia bacterium
CTTTTTCTTATGAACTCATCCCTTATTGCAAATGTCACAAATTGTTCTGCTTCTGCTTTTGTTGTTTTGTTGTCAAAATCCGGAATTGCGATAGTTCTCAGATTATCCGGCAAATATTTACCGGAACCGGACACCTTGTATCCACATCCGACAGATACTGAAACAAACAACAGTATTAATGTATAAGCACTTATTCTTTTCATCTTATTACAAAACTGATCATCCGGTTCTTAATAAAAATAACTTTTACTATTTCCTTCCCTTCCAGATATTGTTTGATCTTTTCAGATGACAGTGCAGCAGTTTTAAGATCTTCTTCTGATCCATCCAGAGGAGAAACGATCTTGTCTCTTATTTTTCCATTTATCTGAACCATAATATTTACATTTTGAGTAGTTAGAAATGATTCGTCCCAATCCGGCCATTTCTCTTCTTCAAGTATACTCTCTTTACCTGATAATGACCATAGCTCATTTGCAAAGTGAGGAGCGAACGGTGACAGAAGTCTTAGGAAAATATTATAAATGTGTGAAAGTAATCCCGGATCTTCGTTCTTGATATTCTCAATAGAACTGCTAACCAGATTGAAAAATTCCATTAATGCAGCGATCGCTGTATTCAAATGATATCTTTGATCAATATCCTCTGTAACTTTTTTTATGGTCTGGTTCATTTTGATCAGTATCTTTTTGGTATCATCTTTCCCTGGATCGAATCCTTCTTCAGATCTGATTATATCCATGTTCGAGTTGAACAGATTCCATATCCGCTGAAGGAATCTGTTTGCTCCCTCAACACCTTTATCATTCCATTCGAGTCCTTTCTCCGGAGGAGCCGCGAAAAGTATAAAAAGTCTAACTGTGTCGGCGCCGTATTTTGTTATAAGCCCGTCAGGATCTACAACATTTCCTTTTGACTTGGACATTGCACTCCCGCCCAGTGTTACCATACCCTGTGTCAGAAGTCTCGGGAAAGGTTCTGTAATATCAGATAATCCAAGATCCCTGAACACTTTAGTGAAGAACCTTGCATAAATCAAATGAAGGATCGCATGTTCGACACCTCCGATATAGAGGTCTACCGGCATCCAGTATTTCATCTCCTCTTTTTCAAACGGGAGTTTGGTCGAAGGAGAAGTATATCTGAAAAAATACCATGAAGAATCAAAAAAAGTATCCATGGTATCCGTTTCTCTCACTGCTTTTCCACCGCATTTCGGACATTTTGTGTTACGGAACTCTTCACTTTTCTCAAGGGGAGAGCCTCCCCCGGGTGTAAAGTCTATATTATTCGGAAGTTTGACAGGAAGATTCTCGGGTTTTTCCGGGACGATACCGCATTTATCGCAATAGATCATAGGGATAGGTGTTCCCCAATATCTCTGTCGCGATATTCCCCAGTCCCTCAATCTGTACTGCGTCTCTAATTTCCCTATTTCCTTTTTATCAAGGTAAGCACCCATTTTTTTAACTGCTTCTGCAGAACTGAGTCCTGAATATTCTGCGGAATTAATAACAAAACCTTCATCGTGATATACTTTTTCAACTTCCTTTGGATATTCTTTGTCCTTATCTTCAACAATCACTCTTCTTATCGGGATATCATATTTTTTTGCAAACTCGAAATCTCTCTCATCGTGAGCGGGGACGGACATTATTGCACCACTGCCATATTCGATCAGGACGAAATTGGCAAGCCATATCGGTATTTTTTCACCACTGAAAGGATTTATTGCATATTTCCCTGTGAACATTCCTTTCTTTTCCGTCTGTTCTCTTGTTTTTTTGTTCTCTTTAGAGATCTCAGCAATAAAGCTTTCGATCTTATCTTTTTCAGGATTATCTTTTATAAGGTCCTTAACAAGAGGATGCTTCACGGACATTGCAAAAAATGTTGATCCGAAAATAGTATCCAGCCGCGTTGTGAAAATATCGATCTCATTTTCTGTTCCATCAACTTTGAAGCGGACAGAGGCACCCTTGCTTTTCCCGATCCAGTTCTTCTGCATTGAAAGGACCTTTGAAGGCCATGACTCAAGTTCCTTATGAGATGTCAAAAGTTCATCGGCGTAATCTCTTATCTTCAGGAACCACTGTTCCAGTTTTTTCAGATCGACCTCGGAATCACATCTCCAGCACCGACCGTCTATGACCTGCTCGTTGGCAAGAACTGTCTTGCAATCAGGGCACCAGTTAACTTCTGATTTTTTCTTATAAGCGAGTCCTTTTTCAAACATTTTTATAAAAATAAGTTGGTTCCACTTATAATAATCAGGTATGCATGTGGCCAGTTCTCTATCCCAGTCATAGCCGAACCCCATTCTTTTCATCTGGGATTTCATATGCGCTATGTTTGATACTGTCCATTTTTCCGGATGCGTTTTGTTCTTTATTGCGGCGTTTTCAGCAGGAAGACCGAGTGCATCCCATCCCATCGGATGGAGAACATTGTATCCCATCATTTTCTTGAACCGTACTATTACATCACCTATTGAATAGTTCCTGACATGTCCCATATGGATCTTTCCGGACGGATAGGGGAACATTTCGAGGCAATAGAATTTCTTTTTGTTTTTATCGGGGACAGCTTTAAATGTTAGTTTCTCATCCCAGATCTTCTGCCATTTCTTTTCGATCTCTTCAAAATTGTAGTTCATTTAGTAACTCCGTAAAATTGTTCTGCTCAGTTAAAACTTCGCAGAGTCTCCGCAAGTGTTTTCAATTATACTTTAATAAACGTACCTGTTCAAATAGTTTCTCGAAGAAAAAAGTGCCTGTCCCCTTTTACTTTTTATTTTATGTAACCAAAACAAGAACCGTCCCTAAAAAAGGTTTCATTTTATTTTGTTTTAAAAAATTCAATTTGTTATTATTATTTTTATATTCAGGTGATATTACCCAGGTGATATTACCGTATAGGAGAATTGCCCAGTGAGAATTATGAAAAGAGTCATATTAGTATTATTTGTTGGTAGTTTATTTTTCACTTCATGCAGCAATTATAAAAGTAATAATGGTATTAACGTTTTGCCGCCCGAATCTCAGGTCGTAGTTGAGAATGGGAGTGTTCCCCCCGGGTTCCGGGATGCTGTTAAAGCTTCGGGTATTAATATTGATTGCATTACCTGCAATTCACAGAACAGGTACGGATCGTTATTAAAATCGAGTGCGGATGATTCTGCCGTCGAACTGATGAAGAAGCTTTCACCTTTTTTCAGGAAACTGGACACGGGTGAGAATAAGCATCTTATGGATGAGCTTGAAGAACATATTATGTGGGCGATGGTAAGAGGAGTTCTGATCGAGGGCAACAACAACAATTTTGGATTGATAGTCCTTAAGGGAAAATACTGGACGGATGAAGCGGGGAAAAAGCATCCGCTCGTGATCTTTCGGACAGCATTCACACCTTCGCCTGAGAAAGAAGATTCATGTTACAGATCGATCCTTGAATGTGCAAATGTAAAACATGTGATCAACCTTTATGATGGTGATATGGAGCTTGATGATCTCATCAAAGGGGAGAGGGAAACAGCAGTGATGCTTGGAGCCACTTACGTCAGGACAGCTGAAGCAAATTACGGGAAATGGAGATATACGATAAAAAAACATCCGGAACAGGGAAAGGAAAGGGAAATGGCTACAAAGAACCTGGCAAGACTGATAAAAGAGCAGATCCTTATGCCGGGGGGTAAACCGCCCAAAGGAAATATTCTCGTCCATTGCGGAGGTGGAATGCACAGGACAGGAATGGTGATCGCAGTCCTTCAGAAAGTTATAAACGGTACTTCAATGGAAGAAATAAAGAAATCATACAGCTATCATGTGGGATATAAGAATAAAGCTAATCCGGGAGGTTTCGAGCAGGGCAATCTCGATTTCATTGCCGAATTCCCTCCCAATCTTTTAAAAACAAAATAAAATGAAACCTTTTTTGGGGACGGTTCTCAATTTCGTGTACAAAAACAGAAGATATTGCAGAATATGATGTGTTTATAGCGTTAGGATCGACCCTGTCAGAAAGATCAATTGAAGAATGTGTTTGAGGGCCTTCTTATATTTTTTGACCAGAAGGTTTTCAGGACTCCGATCAGTTCGTTATTTTCTATATCCGATCTGTTGTCCTGATCAGTTCCCATAAGATAATTGAAATTATCAACCTCACTTCTGAAAGGCTCGTAATATGATGACCATTCCCAGATCGCATAATTGATCCCGAGAGATTCGAATATTTCCATTTGATCTTTCAGAAAATCTTTTCCATTTCCTGCCCATCTGACACATCCGTACTCATTTGCTGCGGTTCTGACATTTTTATTCTGCATAAATTCCTTTGCAGTATTCAGAAAAGATGAGAGCCATGTCTTATTAAATTCATCGGGTATTGAATCCCCGTTGATGTCAAGCTTCCCCGGATATGAGATCTTTGATTTCCGTCCCTGATGAGTATATTCGAATGGGGAGTATTGATGGAATGAATATAAGGTTTTAGGATCTGATACGGTTGTCAGAAAAGGGAGCCAGTCGAGGTTGCTGTAAAATGAAGCTCCAGCCAATATTGGAATGTCGCTGTCTATTGCCCGGATCGAATTAATGATCCCCGGAAACATAAAGTTCCAGTCCAGAAGGGTCCCGGAATATTTCGGGTAAAACTCGGAAGGTTCGCTGATCCCCAGGATCACTTCGGCTGAATTGGGTTCCACCATCAGGTCATAACCGACAACATAGGGGTTATTTAAGAATTCCCTGGCGGCAAGGTTCCACATCATTCTCCAACCATTTTGAGCTTCAGCACTTTTCCATACTTCTTCATTATAATATTTCTCGTCGAACCATCCGTTCTCCGGATCAGACTGGATATCCTCGCCATAATAAAATGTGTATTCTGATCTGCCGGGTCCGGTACGAAAACTTATAACTGCGAACATATCGGCTTCACCGATCATTGTGATGAGGTTCTTAAGGTTTTTTAGAGCATCCGTATCCGGAATGTAAGGATAGTCAACAGTATAGATGCCCGGATGAGAAATGTTTACGTAGTTTACTCCCATTGATCTGATCTTTTTAAAATCGTCTGCAGTAAATTGAGGCCCGAAGGTTCCTTCCCCAATAAAATTCTCATCGAGTTCACGATCGATCTTTTTTTGCCAGATATTTATTCCTCTGAGTTGAGTTTCATCTGACCAGAGTGACCATTTGGAAACTGTATTATCTTCCTCCTGATATATTCTTTTTTGACAGGAGGAGAAGATCAATAGCACCGCAAATCCGATCATTAATATTCGTTTGATCATATTATTTTTAAAAAATTATCTCCGTATTCAATTATAACATTGACAAAAACCGAATTCTATTTTAGTATCTCAGACATGATGTTCACAGATTTTTACGCAGTTGTTATCTCAGGTTCCTGGTGGGCGGATCCTACCGCCCTGTAAAAATCTATCCCTCTATAATTTTCTAAATTTTCAAATCAATCACATAGGAGGAAAAATGCAAAAATTTGCAACCAGGAATTCAAAGAATTCTACAGATCATTTTTACAATATAAAAGCGGACCTTCCAGATCTGCCGGAACCGCCACTTCATCCCGGATTAAAGAGGCCGATAAACAAAGAGGATCTTCTTCCATTATTTTCTGAAGGTTTCATTGAACATGAGACCACAATGGAGAGAAATGTCCCGATCCCCCAAAAGGTTCTTGATGTTCTGAGCATGTACAGACCTTCACCGCTTATATATGCGGATGGTCTGAAAAAATATCTCAACACCCCAGCTCATATATTTTTCAAGTACGAGGGCGCAGGTCCGACAGGGAGTCATAAAAGCAATACGGCGATAGTTCAGGCTTATCTTGCCGCAAAAGAGGGTGTAAAGAGAATATCAACAGAGACAGGTGCGGGGCAGTGGGGGTCTGCATTATCCATGGCATGTTCAAGTTTCGACATGGATCTTTCTGTTTTTATGGTCAGAATAAGTTACAGACAGAAACCGGGAAGAAGGATCATGATGGAAATGTTCGGAGCCGATGTTTATGAGAGTCCGGGACCGAGAACGGATGTAGGGAAGAAGTATTTTGATATAGATCCGGATCATCCAGGGAGTCTGGGGATAGCTATTTCGGAAGCTATCGAACTTGCAGTGAAAGATGAAGGGACCAAGTATTCACTCGGTTCCGTCCTTGATGGAGTTCTTCTTCATCAGACCATCATAGGGCAGGAAGCGGAAAAACAGATGAAGGAGTTTGGACTCGAGCCTGATATTATTATCGGGTGTGTTGGCGGAGGATCCAATTTCGCCGGGTTATCATTCCCTTTCATAGGAAAAGACCTTAAAAACAACGGGAATACAAAATTCTATGCGGTCGAGCCTGAAGTCTGCCCGACGATGACCAAGGGAGAATTGAAATACGATTTCGGTGATAGTGCCGGTATGACCCCATTGTTGTATATGTATACTCTGGGCAAGGATTTCATCCCGCCTCCGATCCATGCAGGTGGCTTGAGGTATCATGGCATGGCGCCTCTGGTAAGTCATATGCAGAAGAAAGGTTATGTCGAATCCGTATCCTTTGCTGAACCGGAAGTGTTCTCAGCAGCAAACATATTTTTGAGAACGGAGGGGATCCTACCTGCTCCGGAATCATCTCATGCAATAGCAAAAGTGATAGAAGAGGCTATTAAAGCAAGAGAGGAAGGTAAAGAAAAAGTGATCCTATTCAATTTGTCAGGGCATG
>CAYNUG010000120.1:0-6610 GCA_964400545.1 uncultured Clostridia bacterium
CTTCGATTTGAGAGAAATCGGGATTAATTGCAAAACTTAAATTCAGATTTGAAGAGATCCCCCATTTTCCGGATAAACCTATATCAGCTTTTGAACTGTCCTTTACCATTTCCCCGTCAGGGAAGTTTTCTCTGACACCGTTATAAATTGTTGTTAATGTCGGATCAAATTCAATATTGTTCCCCGGTGAAGCACTTTCAAATCCTTTTACCTTTAGTAATTGACAGATCCAGCAATCCTTATCTCTTGAAATATAACTGCTTGCGATCATATACTTTTTATTTCTCAGATAATTCCTGAAAAAAAGGAGCCCCCAAACCTTCTCTTTGTTTCCTCTTGAAAATTGAATCGCATTAAAAGGGATCCTGAATTCAACAATATAACCGTAATCCGTTATTCTTCCGAAAGATTCCCAGATTGCATCCCAGGCATCATCTTCATTACGACCGCCAATACTGAATATCGCATCTCCTTGAATACCGAAAGGATTCGCGGAAAAATAGAAAGCCCGGTTTCCTGAATTAAAGGTATCAAATCCGACCCCTACTGTATCATCATTATATATCTGATCTCTGTCCGAAAAATTTGCTCTTATAGCTTTGGGATTCGGATCATAAGCCTTTATAGCAACATATATATCTTCCTTGCCGGAAATTATATACCCGAAGGTCTTCACTGGTGGAGTTATATTGTCTCCCGGTTGGATCTCATATTTAACTTCAATCTTTAAAGCATCTTTCCAGAAGGATTCATCCATTTTACCGTTAACTTTTATTTTTTCATCAGTTGAAGGGACCGTATAAGTATCTGATTTTTTAGGAGGTTCATTTTTTTCACCGGCATTAATGATCGGGACAAAAACAGTGACAAATACAAGTAAGACCAAGATTTTATTAATTTTCTTAATTTTCATATATAAATATTACGAAATCAATTCTTTTAAGTTTCAATAATTTTAGTATAAACTATTTTACGTTGTTATTCGTAAGTAAAGTATGTAATATTAATTTCCGGAGGAACTATGAAAAATATTGCTCTTATAATTATAATAATTTTGATCTTGCTGCCAGGATCTGTAAATGGAGAAATAATCAGTACTTTTCCTGACCTTCTTAAACCGACGGGACTTGTGATCGATGACAATAATCTTTATGTCACTGAGGATATTACTGTTTACATATTTTCAATGAAAGATTTTAAGCTTGTGAAGAAATTCGGAAAAAAGGGTGAAGGGCCTCAGGAATTCAATGGATTCGTGGCTATTACTCCTCTCAAGGATAAACTTCTTTTAAATAGCATGAGCAAAATCTCATATTTCACCAAAGATGGTGAATATATCAGAGAAATAAAAACAAAAGGCGGTTTTGCATTCCTTTATCAACCTCTGGGAAACAAATATGTCGGGAGAGGGATCAGTGCAAAAGATAATACTCGCTACGTATCTATAAATCTTTATGATAAAGATCTTAATAAAGTCAAAACTCTTTTAAGCCAGGAAGATGATAATCAATTTGCAAAGGGTACTCTTAAGATATTAAACAGTTCTCTGAGCTATATGACATTTAATGACAAACTTTACCTTGTCAATGGTAGTGATTTTGAAATAAAAGTATATGACTCTTCGGCAAAACAGATAATGACTATAAAAAGAGAATACAAAAGATCAAAATTTACTGAAGAGGATAAACAGGCTATATTCGATGTGATTAAAAATGACCCCCGACAAAAACAATATTTCGATATAGTAAAAAAAATGGCCGTTTTCCCGAAAGAATGGCCTGCAATTGCCAGTGTTTTTGAAAGAGATAACATTATTTATGTTTCAACTTTCAAATCCAAAGATAAAACAAAATATGAATTTCTTTTATTTGATGTAAATGGAAAGTTCATACACAGTATGTACATTCCTCTGAAATTCCAAACTGCCTTAAAACCTTATCCCATGTCAATTAAGAACGGGAAACTCTATCAATTGATCGAAAATGAAGATGATGAAGAATGGGAACTTCACAGAAGTTTTATTCATAATACAAATCTTACGAAGTTCAGTGAAATTACTGAAAATGTGAAAACTTCATCCAAATTAAAACATAAATGATAATCCCCACTGAAGGTGGTGTGTCAGGAAATCAACAGAAACCCGTGTACCGGTGATCTCGTCGAAATGCATCCCCTTTAAATAGGAATAAGTAAGTTTATACTCCAGATAGAATCCAAGTTTTTTCCATGGTTTGTAGCGAATTCCTGTACCGAAACCGAAACCCCAGTTTGTCAGAGCTGATTGATAAGAATATGCTCTCCTCTGGGGTCCTTCATCTTCAACAGTATCGATCTCAAGATGAGGGATCGCAGGACCGAATGAGACATTTACAAATGGTTGGAATCTCCCTTCCGGAACTTTTAATGAAGGGGAAAACAACCATCGGTACACAAGATGAAAAGATGCGTGATTCACTCCGTGCGAAATCGAAAAAAGATCAAAATAATCCCCTGCCCTGACAGTCTCATCAATATTTTCTCCTTTATATTTTCCGCTTAAATGTACTTTCTGATCTTTGTCAGTTAAAAATACTTTAAGATGTATAAATTCAACACCTATACCGAAATTAGGATAATTCTTAAAGAAATGAATAAATCTGTAACTGTAATACGGCTCGGTAAAAGCTTTAACAGCATTTGCTATTTTAAGATTAAACAGAGGTTTTAGAAAAGCATTCGGTATTATTGATTTATCTTCAAAAAAAGACTCGTCATTCAATAGAACATTCTCCATTGTAAAATCATTGTTCTCATATTTCATATAGATATCAGCTTTCGTAGGAAAAGATTTTCCTCTCGAATATTCAAAATAATTCAGAGCGATCCCATTGTTCTTCTTTGCAGTAGCGCATCCAAAAAGCAACGAAATAGTGACCAATAAGAATATTATCTTATAATTCATATATCCACCTCATATTTGGAATTTGTAATTCTATTGGATTTGTTAAAACTTTGCAAGGATATGAATATACCCTTGATCAATTTCTTAAAGAGACTAAAATTTGACTTAAAGATCTTGTTGCTGTAAAAGTTTCTAAAAGAAGAGTTTCCTTTACGATTATTAATTGCAAAGCAGATAGCATTAAAAAAGTTACAGGAATGGAACCTTTTCCGGGCAATTTTTATCTTAAATGGGAGTAAGAATGGGAATAGAAATAGAAAAAAAATTCCTTGTTAAAAATAGTGAATGGAGAAAAAATTCTGATGGAATTTTATTCAGACAAGGCTACCTTTCAACAGTGAAAGAAAGAACCGTTAGAGTAAGAACTATTAATGACAAGGGGTTTCTAACAATAAAGGGTATCAATATTGGAGCAACCAGAGCAGAGTATGAATATGAGATTTCTGTTTCTGACGCAAATGAAATGCTTGATTCTCTATGTGAAAAACCAATAATTGAAAAAAAAAGACATAAAATTGAATTCAGAAACCTGATATGGGAAGTTGATGAATTTTTCGGAGAGAATAAAGGACTGATCATTGCAGAAGTTGAACTCGGAAGTGAGGATCAGGAAATTCATTTTCCCGATTGGATCGGCAAAGAGGTTACGGGTGATGCCAGATATTTCAACTCAAATCTTATAAAAAATCCTTTTAAGAACTGGTGAAAATTGTATCCGGACCTAAACCATATAATGTGATTTGATATTTGGCACAATAACCATCGCAGTAGCAAATAAGTTCAGAATATTAATGTTATTTATTTCTTGGGGAATTAGTAATATAATAGCAATGGTATATTTCAGATTATTAAATATTACTCCGAACTGATTAGGACTGTTTTAGTAATTATAGAATATCGTTTTAAAGGAATAAAATGAAACTTATTGGAGAAACAAAAAAACTGATCGGCGATATAGACATTTTCTGGGATACTATATCACGATCCGCTCTTGCATTCCGGTCCGGTATCAAAAATTACCTGACAGGAAAAACAGAAAGATTTCAATCAGATCTTAATGATATAAACAAACTTGAGAATGAGACAGACACATTAAGAAGAGAAATTAAATATAAACTGTATTCTCATATGCTTATTCCGGAATCACGCGGAGACGTGCTAGGATTACTTGAAACAACAGACAATGTTATAGATTCGATTAAAAAAATATTACTTCAGTTTGATATAGAGAGGCCGATGATCCCTGCTTCTATGAAAGAAGATTTTATGGAATTGACAAAAATGTCTGTAAAGACTGTTGACGAAATGGTTCTTGCTTCCCGCGCTTTCTTCCGCGAAATATCTATAGTTAATGACCATATCAACAAAGTTCACTATTTCGAGCATGAAGCAGACAAAATAGAAGAAGATTTGAAAAGGAAAGCATTTAATTCCAAAGAAGTTAAGGAACTAAGTCATAAAGTTCAATTAAGATATTTTGTTGAAAAAGTAGCACTCATCTCAGATGAAGCTGAAGCAGTATGTGAAAGGCTATCTGTTTATGTTATAAAAAGGTCATTCTAGACTAAAATGGATACAATTCTCATCTTTCTCTCAAGCGGACTTTTCCTGGGATGGTCACTTGGTGCAAATGATGCCGCTAATGTGTTCGGTACTGCAGTGTCCACCAAGATGCTGCGTTTCAAATGGGCAGCAATTATATGTTCGGTCTTTTTGATCATAGGTGCAGTTGTCGGAGGAGCGGGAGCATCAGATACGTTAGGGAAACTTGGGTCCGTTAATGCGATTGCAGGATCATTTACTGTCGCACTTGCTGCAGGACTTACTTTATTCTTGATGACCAGGACAAAACTTCCTGTCTCTACTTCGCAAGCAATTGTTGGTGCAATCATCGGATGGAATATGTTCTCAAGTCTAAAAACAGATATATCCACTCTTACAAAAATTATATATACATGGATCCTGTGCCCCGTACTTGCTGCCGGTTTCGGGTTTATTCTTTATAAATCTATAATTCTTTATATCAGGAGATCCAAAATTCATATGATCAGGATCGATCAATACACACGAATAGGCCTTGTAGTCGTAGGAGCATTCGGATCTTATAGCCTCGGTGCAAATAATATTGCTAACGTCATGGGGGTTTTTGTACCGGTTTCCCCTTTTAAAAGCATAGAGATCGGAGGTATTGCTATTTCGGCAACAAGTATTCTGTTCTTCATAGGAGCGTTGGCAATATCTTTAGGTGTTTTTACATATTCAAAAAAGGTTATGACGACAGTGGGATCTGATATTTTCAGACTATCTCCCCTTGACGCACTCATAGTTGTACTATCCAGTTCAATAGTTCTTTTTATTTTTGCTTCCGAATTCCTTCAATCTTTCCTTATATCAAATGGCTTACCTTCATTTCCGCTTGTACCCGTGTCAAGTTCTCAGGCAGTGGTCGGTGCTATAATAGGTATAGCGATCGGAAAAGGTGGAAAGAATATCAACTTCAATGTAATGGGGAAAATCAGCATAGGGTGGGTTCTGACACCCCTTTTATCAGGCATGATATCTTTTATTCTCCTGTTCTTCATGCAAAATGTTTTTATGCAGACAGTTTTTAAGTGATCAGATCTCAATTTCTTTTGAGATACCAATTATATCTCCGTACACATCAACACATAAAATCTTATACTTATATACAGCTTTTTTTTCAAGAGAGAGGTCCTGAAATGAAAAACTCTCACCTGAGATCTCATTGATCTTGATTTGCATAAGATCTTCGTAATCATGTTTTCCGTACTTTCTCATCACTTTAAACTCTGAAATTTCAACTTCATGCATTTTTTTATATGAAAAAGTAAAATCTGCATAATCTGAAGTAACGATCCATGATCTTTCTTTCTTCCTTTCACCTTTCAGTTCAATTTTTACAGGAACATCGATCATCGCACTGAAAAATATCCTTTCATTATCACTATATATATCTTTAACAAAAATTCCGGTGTTATTCCCATTATAATCAATACTATTAGGCAAAGTTGAAATACTGAACATGTCACCATAAGTATAAAAATCTCCTGCATTTACATTTGACTTCTGTTCTATTTCCTCAAGTCCATCAGCCTCCATAAGCCTTAAATATTTGTGTGATGTATCTGAATTATTATATTCGAACTCCCTTCCGGATTTGGTCAAAGTGGAATCAATATGCCAGATTATCAATCCATCAGAAGGGATATCAACATCGTTCCCGATCCGGGATCGGTTCTCGATCATAAAGTATTCTCCAAACAAACTCCCATCTGCAATATCCGGCATTATCAAAAGAGATTCTCCATTCTTGACAGCTGGAGCAAAAGAATACCCGGCAGAACCTGAAGATAGTATTACAGGATCGATCCATTCAAGCATATATTTATGAAAACAATTATGATCACCCCATATCGAATCCATAATATCCATCCCTCCGACCCCCCCTTCCGGCCCGACACCCTCCTTATAATCATAGAGGTCAGGCAAACCCAATGCGTGTCCCGTCTCATGGATCAGGGTTGAAGGAGAAAACTTATCTTCCGGATAATTATATGATTCCCATTGCCATGAATAAAGAGATAGTGATTTACCATCAATTTTGAAGTTGTCATTGTAATAAGAAGTTTGCTAAGCCCACCAGAAAGA
>CAYNUG010000121.1:0-6608 GCA_964400545.1 uncultured Clostridia bacterium
CCTTTACAAATTTTCCCGATTCTTTTTTGAAATCAACACGAACTTCATAGTTCCCAAGAAATTCATCTTGCCCTTTTTTTTCAAGGTAAAGTACAAACCTCACTGTGACTGTTCCCTTATTTGTCCAATTCTCACTATTAAGAACATCAATAAATAAATATGAAATATTTATATAACCCCGACCTTTACTAATTTTCGATCTGCTTCTAAACCTTTTATATGCATAATCGGTCTCCTCATTCTCGAATGGATATGGTCCTGCATATATATTTCCGTATATTTTCCCTGTATCTAAGTTCTTATTTCCAAGAGTTCTATTAATATTAGTAATGTCAAACAAAAGCCCTATACTGTTTCCATCTTTTATTGAGTCAAAAATCATATCACTGCTGAAAAGGTTGGTAACCTCAAATTCCTTATTCAAAGTCGCTCCGACAGTAACAGGATCTTTCACCAGCAATAAGTGGGCACTTTCATCAGCATTCCCTATAACAGAAATAAGAACAAGAATAACAAATATCATTAATACTATTTTTACATCATTATTTTTTAAACTCATTTCAGACTCCTTTATTTTTCACTTCAGAAGTTCCGATGAACTGAACAAAAATCAGTGATAAAATACTTATCATTGCGCCGATCACAAAAGGTATCCGCCAATCGATAATCCATAAAATACCGCCGAACAAGGGGAAAACAACTGCCGCGATATGATTGATCGTAAAACTTACAGCCATAGAAGGTGCAATATCCCCTGTATCAGCAGTTTTTTGAAAATATGTTTTTATTGCAATGGAAAAATTAAAGAAAATATGGTCAAAGACATATAGAATTCCTGCAATCAGTGGACTCCCAACAAATGCATAAGCAGTAAATATAAAGATCAGACTCCCGTATTCAAGCGAAAGGACCTTCCTTTCGCCAAAATTATTTATAGCTCTTGCAATGACCGGAGCAAGAAGATAATTCACAAAGTTATTGACAACAAAAAGTATTGTAATCATCTGAATAGAAAAATTGTAATGTTCTACAAGCAGAAAAACAGCAAAAACCACAAATATCTGCCTTCTTGCACCCGCCAGAAGATTAAGAACATAAAAAAGCCAATACTTTTTTCTTAAGACCATTTTCTTTTTCTGTGGTGGAAGATCTTTATCAGAAGGGTCCAGAACGATCGTTCTCATTGCTAAAAGAATAACTACAGCCCCGATCAGGATATATAGTTCTCTCATATTGATATAAAGAGAAAGGAACCATATCATCATCCCGATAGCAATATTGGCAAGAGCTGAGATACTTTTAAACCTACCCATCACTATGGCAGATTCTGTTTTATCAAAATGTTGAAGTGTCAGTGACTGGTTTGTTGTTTCGAAATAATGAAATCCAACAGACATCAAGAGTGTTGTGAATATAAGACCTATATTTGTAGGGAAAAATCCGGTCAATCCTACACCTATCCCAAGCATTATAACGGATATTCTTGACAGATTATGCTCTTTGAAAATCAGCAACAAATATATGACCAGGAGAGCAAGGAATCCGGGGATCTCTCTTACAGATTGGATCACTCCGACCCAGAACCCGTCTATCCCGGCTTTCTCCACAGCAAAATTATTAAAAAGAGTTCTCCATCCCTGCAACCCTGCGGTTGAGGCAATAGTTAAAATAAAGAGAAATTTGTATATTGGTTTTTCTTTGATTTTTCTGCTGATCATTTTAAATTATAACAACGATTCGCACTATTTCCTAACCGATATTGCTACTATTTGAAAATCTTCCCGGCTTCCCTGAACCACAACAAAAGATCAAGATGGTCGGGAGGAATTCCGATCTTTTCTGAAAATCTCAGCATTTTTCTTTCTATCTCAAGATATTTTCTCCCCGATAATGAAGCTGGAGGATCATTAATAACAGAAAAGTTTTTCAGGTTCCTGAGAATATGTCTGTCCAGTATCGTAATATTATCTCCAAACCCGATATTTCTCAAAAAATGACCGGCTTCTTTCAAACCTATCCCTTTTATTTCTGAAACCAGCCATTTCCTGATCTCAGAGATATCTGAAAATCCTGAAATTACATCCTTAATGATAAATGAACCTTTTTTATAAAACCTATCCCTTGCTGTAAGTATATATTCAGATTTTTTATATTTGAAACGGACTCCACGCATATCATCATGCAATTCTTTACTTTTTTTAACCTTCAGAATATTTTTTTCCCTGATCTTTAAAACAGACGCCCAGCATAGTTCAGCTTTTGATTGAGGTGTCATAAGACAGAACATCAACTCATAAAAAATATCCTCCTGACTCCCTTCTTCCCAAGTTCTCTTAAACTCTTCAAGCCTTATTACAATATCTGATCTGATAGATCTATATTCGATCTGAAGTTCAGAAATGGATCTGGTTAAATTCATTAATGGTTCAGGATTTTTTTTTCTTCAGTTGATTTACAACATTCTTAACATTTTGGAGATTATCCATATTCGAAACGAGAATACCATTTTCCGTACTTATCACTGCCACATTGTCAAGTCCTATAACTGCAACTGGTTTATCAATTGTGGAAAAAACCAGCGAATTATCGGAATCTATCATTATATTCTCTGTAATATTAACATTCCCTCTATGATCCTTATTGTTAAGTTCATAAACACTTAGCCATGCACCCACATCATTCCAGGTAAATCCGGCACCGAACATCTTTACTTCCTTAACCTTTTCCATAAGAACATAGTCGATCGATTTAGGTACAACGGTATTAAATATCCTCAAAGAACTTTCTTCATCACCTATCGCTTTCTCAAGTTCAAGATAGAATTTATAGTAATCTCCGGCATATTCCTCAATAAATTCTTTGAAATATTTCAATTTATAAACAAACATTCCCGAATTCCAGAAATAATTTCCGGCATCCATATATTGCCTGGCAATATCTAAAGTAGGTTTTTCCTTGAATTCTTCAACTTTGAAAAATTCAGTATCACCTATTTTCTTTCCGGCAGTTCCATCAAACTTTATATATCCGTAACCGGTATGAGGTATATACGGTTTTATTCCTGAAGTTATAATCACTCTTTCTTCTGCAGCATCCATTGCATCTTTCATCTCATCAGCGAATAAAGATACTTCGGGAATATAATGATCAGCAGGAACAACCAGCAGAACACCATCGGGATCCATTTTTGAAAGAACTATATTTGCAAGAATAAGACAGGGAGCAGTATTTTTAGGTGACGGCTCAACTATATAGTTGGACTTTTTCAGATCAGGGATAGCACGAAGGGTAAGATCAAGATATTTTCTATTTGCAACTATAAAAATATTTGAAGGTGTTATAAATTCTCTGAGTCTATCGTAAGTTTGACGGATCAGAGAAGATCCCCCAATAATATCAAGAAATTGCTTGGGTTTCTTTTCAGTACTGTATGGCCAAAATCGGGCACCCTGACCCCCTGCCATTATAAGTGCAAACCGGGGTCCTGCCATCTTATCCTTCCAGAGAAGATTTGTCGGTTCTAAGCCATGTCTGTGTTCGGCCTATCTTAAATATCAACTTGATATAGCCATAAACCTTGAGTTCTTTTCCTTCTTTTTTTGTATAAACCTGACAATGGTATTGTTTGCCGTTCTCTGGATCAACTATTTCACCATTGACCCATTTATTATCTTTTCTATAGAATCCCCACATAAATACCATTCCAAGTGTCTTTACATTTTTCAATTTTCCTTTACATTTATCACAAACCGGGTCAGGATCCTCCCCTTCCTTTGGAAATATCTTAAGAATCTGTCCGAGAAGCTTCCCGTTACTATCGATCCACACTTTTACTATTGACTTCACTTCACCAGTATCATCATCAATCGTTTTCCAATATCCTTCCGGCGAAATATATTCAGCACTTACAAATAAAGATGACACCATTAATAAAACGATAAAAACAACAATCCCTTTTACTGATCTAAGATTCATATTCATCTCCTAAATTTTTTTGATAATAACTTAAATCCATTATAATTTCAAAATTGAAATAATCTGATCGATAATTTCACTTCTTTTTACTTTCTCCTCCCAGCATATTTAAAACCGTAACAAATAGAGCGGAACCAATAATTGACCAGAATACCGGAATACTCCTGATATATAAAAAATCATTTACACCTACACTTTTGCTTATCCAGCTTCCTATCAAAGCTCCGGCGAACCCAAGAATAATACTTGTAAAACATCCCTTTGAAGAAGATCCGGCTAATCCTGCACCAATAGAACCGCAAATTGAAGCAATTACAATTAGAATTAATAATCTGATCATATTTTATCCATATATAATTATAATATCACAAACCAGATCCATATTTAATAATATTTTCTTCAAATTTTATAAACCATGATCTTAGATCCGATTCGATCCTTTTATGATCCGGGAATTTACTTTTGATCTTCTTTCTAAATCGGGGAGAATGTCCACCTTTCTCATTTAAGTGAAGCAATTCATGATAAATGATATATGAAACAATATTTTCAGGTAATTTGATCAATCTTTTATTCAAGGTTATTACTCCATTACTTCGGCAATTACCCCACATTCTTCTCATTTTCCGGTACTTCACTATTTTCACTGTTACTTTCAGTTGTTCTTCATATAGTTTGATATATTTTTTGACGATCACGTTAAAAGCATTTATATCTCTGTCAGAAAACTTGAAACTATCTGCCTTTTCAATGATCTTAAGATAATCCGAATATTTTTTTTTTATTCTACTGATATTTTCCTTAATTATTTTATTAGGATTTCCAAATCGCGGCAATATCAAACGGAGAATCTGTCCTGAAAATTCTACTCTGAAATATTTCACATCTCTTCTGATCACTTCAAAAACAATTCCATCAAATTCAATATGACCGTTCCTGCCATTCTTTTTTTTCATAAACATCTTAATAACTATGCTATGAAGTAGATCAAAGACAAAATAATGATCACCCATAGAGCAGGCTTTATCTCCTTTAGTTTACCCTTTATTATTTTTAATACTGAGTATGTAATAAAACCGAATGCGAGTCCGTGACTGATACTATAACTGAATGATATCATCACAATAATGATAAAAGAAGGAAATCCTATTTCAATATCATTGAAATCAATCTTAACTATATTTTTTATCATATAGAATCCCACCATAATAAGAGCAGGAGCTGTTGCTACCTTTGGTACGATCATCATTACAGGAAGGAACAGAATAAACACAAGGAAGAGTAGACCTGTAATTACTGATGTGAGTCCGGAACGACCACCAGCTTTAATTCCAGATGCAGATTCAATAAATGTAGTAGTGGTTGATGTACCAAAGATTGAACCGAACATTGTTGCAGCAGCATCAATCCCAAGCAATTTATCGAGTTGAGGAATATCACCTTCCTCATCTATCATATCCGCTTCTTTTGCAAGTCCAAGCAAAGAACCTACACTATCGAACAGGTCAATGAACATCAATGTAAATATCGGGGGAATAAAAGAAATTTTTAACGCACCGAGTATATCTAACTTTCCAAATACCGGTTTGATATCTATACTGGTGGAAATAATCTTATCGGGTAAAGATATATCTCCGGCTATCAAAGATAATACAGTTGCGAAAAGGATTCCAATAAGAAGTGCCCCTTTTATCTTTTTTATTTCAAGAACTATCATAAGAAGAAGAGCGGAAATCCCTATTAGAACGGTCCCTGAAATCTTTCCCGCACTGACCATTGTTGCATCACTTTTCACAATAACTCCAAGATTCTGGAGCCCCATGAATGCTATGAACACACCAATTCCTACAGCAATTGAATTTAATAATTCAGTGGGTATTGCTTTAACTATTCTTTTCCGCAATCCGGCAAGACTAAGAAGAAAAAATATCATACCTGATATAAAAACTATTCCGAGAGCTTGTTCCCATCCTATCTTTTCATTCAGTACCAGAGAATATGCAAAAAATGCATTTAATCCCATTCCCGGTGCCATGGCTATTGGGGAATTGGTTATAAGTCCCGTAAGAATCGTTATAGTTCCCGAGACAATGCAAGTCACAAGAATTAGAGAAGCTCTGTCCATTCCGGCCGAGGCCAATATATCCGGATTTACAAAAATTATATAACCCATTGTCAGAAAAGTTGTTATTCCGGCAATGATCTCAGTTGAATAATTTATTCCCATTCCCCGGAATTTTCCATTGATCTTATTGTTCATCATTTATTCCTTAGAGCAAGTCTGATCTTATTCAGATACTTCCGGTTTTTTTTCTTCTGTCTTATCAGGGTCATTCATAAGCGAAGTAAATTCATTTTCAAGTTTTTTAAATTCACCTTTCTGAAAATTGAGAATATTTATACAGTTCCTGGCAGCAATCAGAGCCTCTCTGGTTTTTACTACCAGATCATCAATACTGATCTCATCTCTGTTGAGTGAATCTGCAACATTCTCAAGTATTTTAAAATTTTTCTCATAACTCTCGGATTTATTGGTCATTTCTTCTCCTTCTCTTCTATAAATATTTCTCCGTCATAGAATCTCAGTTTTTTTTGATCACTTTTCCTGAAACTTTTAAGTGATGTCAGAGGTT
>CAYNUG010000122.1:0-6565 GCA_964400545.1 uncultured Clostridia bacterium
TCCTGAGGGGCCTCTCGTCCAAAAGGACAAAGATCGAGAAAGTCATGACAAAAAAACTTGCTTTTATTAAAACCGGAGACACTGTCGAAAAAGGCCTTATAGTTATGAACAGTAAAAAATGTCGCCATTTACCTGTATGTGAAGAGGGTGAACTGTTCGGTGTTGTTTCATTGTGTGAACTTGTAAGAGTAATTATTAAAGATCAGAAATCAACTATTGAATATTTGAATGAATACATCTCTATGAATTATTGAGTGGGGAGTTTTAAAGCTACCAAGTAAGAATATATATCCTAAGGAAATATTTAATGTTTAAATCTCTTAATACGAAAATATATTTGTCTATCGGTATGACGATAATAATTCTTTTCGGTTTTTTTCTCTATATTTTTATAAGTCATCAAAAGAAAACTCAAATTGAAGATTCATTTGAAGAAGCATCTATGATATCAGAAATTATCTCTAAGGCCACAATTTATAATATGCCTCTTGGAAACCGAAGTTGTGTTCTGAGGATAATGAAGATAATAGGGAGTCAGGATGCAATAAGCTATATAAGAGTTGTGAATGATAAAGGTGTTATAAGCTTCTCAAGTAAAAAAGATGATCTTGGCAAAATTGTTTCAAAAAATAATGAATCCTGTATTGTTTGTCATACTAACGGTAAAAATGATATTCACATGGATCATTCGGCATCATTTCGGATATATGAGAGTAATGGAGAGGAGGTAATGGGTCTGATGACTCCTATTTATAATGCTCCGAATTGCTATAATAGTACATTGTGTCATGTTCATTCTCCAGATAAGAATAAGTTGGGGATTCTTGATGTCAGGATGTCATTATCGAAAATGAAATTAGCAATGAAAAACAGCTACTTCATTTTTAGTGTGTTTCTTCTTTCTATTCTGATCTGTTTTATCTTTATTATTGCATTTATAATAAGCAAATTTGTTACAAGCCCTGTTAAGCAGCTTGTAGCAGGGACGAAGAAGGTAGCGGATGGAGATTTGAATGTTGATATTAAAGTAATATCACGGGATGAGATCGGACAACTGGCAAAATCATTCAATCAGATGATCACAGATCTGAAAATTGCAAATGAGGAAATTCAATCATGGAGTATAAGACTTGAAAAGAAAATTGAGGAGAGGACAAAAAAATTGTACCTTGCCAGAGCAAAGCTTATCCAGTCTGAAAAAATGTCATCGATGGGTGTTCTTGCATCATCAGTAGCTCATGAGATTAATAATCCGCTCCAGGGTATTCTCACTTACATTAAATTGATGCTGAAGATCCTGAATAAAGGAGATATTTCAGAGAAGAATTTGAAAGCGTTTGAAGATTATCTGATCCTGATGGGTACAGAACTTGAAAGGTGTGGTGATATGGTCAAAAATCTTCTTGTTTTTTCAAAGCAATCTAAACTTGAAATAAGGGAAGAAGATATAAATGTAATCATAAAAAATGTACTTAAGCTGATTGAGAACAAAACAAAACTTCAGAATATTAAAACAAATTGGGAGTATAATGCAGATTTACCAAAACTTAGTTGCGACAAACTGCAGATTCAGCAGTCGTTAATGGCATTGCTGATTAATTCTTGTGATGCTATGGGTGAAACGGGTGAAATTTCCATAAAAACTGCCCAATTTGATAATGAATATATTCATATTTCGATCTCTGATTCGGGGAAAGGTATAAAGGAGGAGAATATCCATAATATTTTTGATCCGTTTTATACTACTAAAGTATCGTCAAAAAATACAGGTCTGGGATTATTTGTCGTTTATGGAATAATAAAGGATCACAGAGGAACGATTGAGGTTAAGAGTAAACCTGGAGAGGGGACAGAATTCTTAATAAAATTGCCCCTTTCCCCGAAAAAGGACGGGAGTATTAAAAATGAATAATGAAAATAACTCCGGGATTTCTATTCTTGTTGTCGATGACGAGATGATCGTACGTCAGTCATTAAGCAACTGGCTTATGGAAGAGGGATATTCGGTGGAAACTGCAGAAAACGGTAAAGATGCATATTTTAAAATAAAGAAAAAAAAATATGATCTTGTTCTTGCAGATATTAAAATGCCCGAAATGGATGGAATAGAATTACTTGAATTGGGGAAAAAATTTGATCCTGAATTACAATTTATTGTTATGACAGCTTATGCTTCAGTTGATACAGCTGTTAAAGCAATTAAAGAAGGTGCCTTTGATTACATCGTTAAGCCTGTTGATCCTGAGAATGTGAGTCAGGTTATAAAAAGATCTTTGAAATATAAAATGCTTGAGAAAGAAAATCAGATACTTAAAAATGAACTCGAAAGAAAGCATGGCATTGATAAAATAATTGGAAAGAGCAGGGTAATGGAGGAGATATTTGATCTTATCCGCGTAGTAGCAGATTCTGATTCAATTGTTATGATACGTGGTGAAAGCGGAACAGGGAAAGAGTTGATAGCAAAAGCGATACATGCTCACAGCAAAAGAAAATATGGTCCTTTTATTGCTTTAAATTGTGGTTCACTTCCAGATACTCTTCTTGAAAGTGAATTATTCGGATATGAGAAGGGTGCTTTTACAGGTGCTCAGTCCAGAAGAAAGGGGAGGATCGAAATGGCTCAAACAGGGACTCTTTTTCTGGATGAGATCGGAGATATAAGCCAGAAAACACAGGTTGATCTCCTGAGAGTTATTCAGGAGAGAATAATATACAGACTAGGCAGTACAGAGCCAATTGAAATAGATGCAAGGTTTATATCAGCTACAAATCGTGATCTTGAGGCTGCAATAAAAAGCAGTGAATTCAGGGAAGATCTTTACTACAGGATGAATGTCATCACTATTGATGTCCCTCCTTTGAGAGAGAGAAGGGATGATATCCCGTTATTGGTAAAGTATTACCTGAATAAGAATCTTATAGGGAATAGTAAGCAGATAAATAATGTATCTTCGAAGGCAATGGAAAAACTGGTTAATTATTCATGGCCGGGTAATGTAAGGGAACTTGAAAATGTAATTGAGAGAGCTGTTGTTATTTCTAAAACCCCGGAACTTAAATATGATGATCTACCAGAGTCCATAAAAAATTCTCCCATTGCAACTGTCAAGGAGAAGAAAAGGGCAGTCTCTTTAAGTGATAAAGAGAAATTATATATACTGGAAATTCTTGAAACTAATGATTGGAATATATCAAGAGCGTCCCGGGATTTGAAGATAGACAGGACAACACTATATAATAAGATGACAAAGTATCAGATAAAACATAGAAATGAATGAGTGTGGAAAAGTTGTCAATTGTTCCTTTAGAAATTATTGATGAGAGAATAATACAAGATCTTCTCTTAAAACTTGAAGAGATTTTTGAAATCACTTCAGATCAGATATCATGGGATTCTATCTCTCAAATAGAAAAATCTGAATTTAAATCCGGTATGAAATACAGATCAACCGAATTGATAAATTATTTTTCAGATAATACTCATGAAGAAAAAAACGGGATTTTATTTATAACAGTCTCCGATCTTTATTCTCCCGTATTCGCCAAATATTATGGCGAAGCTCAACTTAACGGTAGAGTAGGAATTATCTCCGGGTTTTACCTGAATGAAAATTTGACTAGTGGTTCTCAGGACTCGCTCATCTTTTTATCAAGATTAAAAAAGGAAGCTGTCCATGAAGTTGGACACATGTTTGGATTGACTCATTGTATGGATCCAAATTGTGTTATGAATCTATCGGGGAAACCAAGTGATATTGATATAAAATCTTCATCATTCTGTAATAGTTGCACAGAAGTGTTGAGAAATTCTACAGCGACTGTTTAGAAATTCTACACTTTTCAAGCTGAAGACTTTTTAAAGAAAATACCAATCATCCTGAATGCTGAATAATGCCTATATATATAACAAAAAAATATAATATATTTTTGCTTCCAAAATTTTAATATTGGCACTTTTTATGCAAAAGAATAAGTGACGGAAATAACTTGGAGGTTATTATGGATAATAATTCAAGTCAGGGTTTAAGGGTAATCCCGGCCAATGAAAAAAAATGTATATGGATGGAATCAGGAGCAGTTACATTTAAACTTTGTAATAATAATTATCAATGTAACACCTGTCCGTTTGATATGGCAATGGCAAACAGGGTTCAGAAACAGAAAGATCAAGATATTGATATAAATACCCCCAAAAAACCTGTAAAAGAAGTTTCGCTCTGGACTGAAGAGTTCAGAAATCTTCCGGCAGGAGAGAGAAAGTGTAGATATATGCTGATGGGGGAAGTATCGTATAAGATCTGTCCGAACAGTTTCCGCTGTGGGGAGTGTTCTTTTGATCAGATGATGCAGGAACAAATGTCCTCAGATCATACAGTTTCTGAAAAAGACCTCGTTCTTGAAAGTGGTTTTTATCTTGATGAAAGAATTTCTTATTACAGAAATCATATGTGGCTTAAACTTGAGAGGAGTGGAAAGTACAGGATAGGAATTGATGACTTTGCAGGACGTCTCTTAGGTATCTTGGAAGATATATCTCTTCCAGGCCTCGGAAAAAAAATTGATGTAGGGGAATTTTTCTGGTCGGCAAAACATAAATTTGGAGATTTTGAATTTGCATCTCCTCTTGAAGGGGTAGTAGATGGATTAAATTATGATATCATTAATGATCCATCTCTTTTAACTTCCGATCCCTATGGTTCAGGTTGGCTGATGATGATCGAGCCTGACAATATCAGAAAAATTACTGGTAATATTTTTCATAGTTCTGAAGCCAGAGCATGGATGGCAGAGGAATCAAAAGCCCTGAACAATTCAATTTATAGTTCCTCGGTAAGTACCATGCATGATGGTGCTATTGCAACAAAAGATATCAGTGCTAATCTGGAAAAAGAGGAATGGTTAGCATTAGCAGCGAATCACCTTCATATCAGATAAAAAGAATATACCGAATCCAGTCCTGAACTGGCGTTGTCAGTTCAGGATTTGATTATCCGTGTGATCACCGGAGTAAATTTTCTGCTTCCGGCTATTTTTGATGAAATGAATCTGATAATCAGATAGGAAATAAAAAAGCCTGCTAGCCCCAGAATTAACGCATAAAACTCCGGTGGCTTGAAAAACACATATCCTGATATTGCACCTGTAAGAAGAAAAAGAACAGGAAGAATATATAAGAGGCTTGTGATCTTGAGAAGGGTGGATGTGGAGATCATAAATTCGACACGATCACCCTCTTTCCCGTTGACAGGATTGTTCACCTGTGCCTCCATAGTATTAGCTTCACTCAATGTATTACAAACACTTCTGCTGTTACAAATTTCACACATCGAACTTCTTCTGACTTTCACCCAGGCTGTCTTGCCCTCTGATCTTGTTATAACGCCCTCTTCTCTGTTCATATCATTCACTTTTAACGGCATCAACTATTTTGACAGAAGCGGCTTTTCTTGAAGGAATAATGGTTGCAGTAAAACTTATTATCAGTGATACCGCAATAACAGATAACAGATCGGTAAGTCTGATATTAAAAGATACATGGCTCATTTGATATATTTCCTGAGGGATCTTAATCAGTTCGAATTTGTTTGCAAAAAATGAAAAACCTAAACCTATCAGAACACCTAATGCAGTTCCTGTTATTCCTATTATTGCCCCCTGAATGAAAAAGATCTTTTTGATCATCTGCGTGGACGCTCCATAAGACATTAATATGCCTATATCTTTGATCTTCTGTATTACAAGGAGTATGAGGCCTGCAATTATATTTAATGATGCAACAATAATTATAAGTGAAAGTGTAAAGAATAGAACTGTCTTCTCAAGATCAAGAGCTGTATACAGAGCAGCATTATGCTCCTTCCATGTAATTATTGATATACGTGGAGGAAGAATATTTAATAATTTTGTGCGAACATTATCGACATCAAACATATCTTTTAAGAATATCTGGATATAATTAACTTTTTTATTAAGTCTGAATAATTTTTGAGCTGTGAAAAGATCGGTAACGATAGTTCCGTTATCAATATCATAAAGGCCTGATTTAAATACTCCCGAAATAGTGAATTTCTTCATCTTCGGGATCAGCCCGGTAGGGGACAGAACTGTCTGTGGAGAAATAATTATGCATGTATCTCCCTTTCCCAGTCCGTTCCTTGCTGCGATCTCTTCACCTATCATTAATTGATTTTTTCCTTTTGGGAGATCTTCCTCAGGGACAGATCTAAGCCAGTTCACTCTGGTTCTTTTTGAAAAGTCCAAACCTCTCAAAATAACTCCTGATCCACTGCCGTAATTTCCTTTCAGGAGTACGGTTCCGAAAACAACCGGGGAAATGAAAGTAATATTCTCTATTTTTTCTTTAACAATTGAGATCGTCTCATTGTAATCTTCTAATCCTCCGCCTGTTATATCATTAAGCATTATATGAGCCGTAGAATCAAGGATCTTATTTCTGATATCAGTTTGGAATCCATTAAGGAGAGCCAAAGCTATTATGAGTGCTGCAACGCCTATTGCTATACCGATAACAGAAACAATTGAGATTGTTGAGATAAAGGAG
>CAYNUG010000123.1:0-6530 GCA_964400545.1 uncultured Clostridia bacterium
TATCTCGTCAAGAGCCCGCCCGTCATTTCTCTTCTTTTCACTGATAAGGGTCTTTCTGAATATTTCATATTCCAGCCTGTGAATAGCAGATTTATATTTTCCTGCCTTGGATTCATCAGTGACTCCATTCATGATCTCTTCAGTAAGTTTGCTCAGTTTTGCTTTTCTTTCACTTTTAACGATCGAGAATATGCCATCTTTAAATCCGTCTGCATATTTGCCTTTTAAATCTTTAAAAATACTTTCGAGTTCTTCGTCAGGATTAACCTTGAGCTTATCAGGGTTAATTAATGCTTTTTGAGAAACACAAATATCAGTGATCATTGACTTTGCTAACTTCAATCCTTCTTTGAAAGTATCCTCACTAAACTCATTCCCTCCTGATTCGATCATGACCACATCATCTTCTGTTCCCGCAACAAAAAGGATCATATCTGACAGATCTGCTTCCTCTTTTCCCGGATTTATTTTGAACTGTCCGTTATTCCATCCAATCTTTACAGCTCCTACCGGAGTTGAGAAAGGAATTGTTGAGGAAAGCAATGCTGCAGAAGCTCCGATTATTCCCATAGCGTCAAAATCAACACTGAGATCCGCGGATAACAACATTTCTATTACCTGGGTATCATTAAAAAAACCTTCCGGGAATAAAGGACGAATTGGCCGATCTATCAGTCTCGAAAGTAATATTTCTTTTTCGGACAACCTCCCTTCCCTTTTAAAAAAACCACCGGGAATCTTACCGGCAGAATAATTGTTAATCCTGTAGTCAACCATAAGGGGGAAAAAATCCTGATCCTCCTTGGCCTCTTCACGCATATTTGCAGTAACAAGCAACACGTTATCCACATAGGACAGAACTGCAGATCCGTTTGACTGTTTTGCCCATCTTTTAATTTCGATCTTCAGATCATTTCCATCTATATCTATACTAATGCTTTTTTCCATAATTTTTCTCCTTTGTTTAAAACCAAATTCCGGATATGAATAAATTGAATATCTTTATTTCCTTAATTTAAGACTACCAATAATATCGAGATATTGCTGATAATCTCTCTTCCTTATATAATTTAAGAGTTTTCTCCTTTTTGCAACGAGTACCAAGAGCCCTCTTCTAGAATGGTGGTCTTTTTTATGAATATTGAAGTGGTCGGTCAAATATTTAATTCTATTAGTTAATAATGCAACCTGAACATTTGGAGAACCGGTGTCTTTATCGTTTATCTGATACTTTCCAATCACCTTCTGTTTCTCTTCGGTAGTAATACTCAAAATCTCCTCCTAATTTTAGCTTATGAGACATTTTATCAAAAAATTCATCATTTGTAAACAGACAAGGAGCAATATTTTCCGTATATTTAATGAAAATTAACATAAGTTAACAATAAATACGGATTATACCTGAATAATTTAGATACAGAGTATTTTTTCCATTTAATATCTGATCATGATTTCTTGATTTTTGAAAACAATTGTGATAATTTGTAATTTGGAAAAACAGGAGTACCTTTCATGAAAAAAACTACTATTAACAGTGCACATTACTACCTCGGCGGGAAAATGATCGACTTCTTCGGATGGGATCTGCCCGTCCAGTATTCAGGACTATCTGCAGAACATAATGCTGTCAGAACAAACGGCGGACTTTTTGATGTCAGCCATATGGGAGAGATCTTTATTGAAGGGGACGCAGCTCTTGAGGCTGTTCAATACATCACATCAAACGATATCTCCAAGCTGAAACCCGGGAAAATTCTATATACCGCACTACCTTATGAGAACGGCTGCTTTGTTGATGATATGCTTGTTTACATGATATCTGAAAAGGAATATCTTCTTGTTGTAAATGCTGCAAACCTTGAGAAGGATTTCAATTGGATATCCGGCAAAGTTCAAAAATTCGGAGTTAAAGCTGATAATAAAAGTGAAGAATATACTCAGATAGCCATTCAAGGTCCTGATTCTGTAAAATTGCTCTCTCAATTTACGAATAGTGAAATATCAGATCTGAAATATTATTATTTCCTAAATGGAAAGATCGGCAACCTTGATGTACTCATTTCAAGAACAGGATACACCGGAGAAGATGGTTTTGAAATATACTTCAAAGCAGATGAAAAAACTGCATCCGGACTTTTTATCGATCTTGCAGAAACCGGAAAAGACCTCGGTATCATTCCCGCAGGACTCGGAGCCAGAGATACTCTCAGACTTGAAGCTAAAATGTCTCTTTACGGAAATGATATCGATGATTCTCACACAATCCTTGAGGCAGATCTGGGATGGATACTTAAACTTAAAAAGGGGGAATTCATCGGCAGAGAAACTCTCCTAAGGCAAAAAGAAGAAGGGATAGGTCGAAAACTTGTCGGATTTGAACTTACAGGCAAAGGAGTTCCGAGACACGGATACAAAGTTATTGTTGAAGGTAAGCATTATTCGGAAGTAACAAGCGGCACATTTGCCCCATTCCTTAAAAAACCGATCGGACTCACTTATCTCCCTATTGAGCATAGTGAGATCGGATCCGGATTTGATATCGAAATAAGGGGAAAACTGGTCAAGGCTGAAGTTGTAAAAACCCCTTTTTACAAAAGAGCTCTGTGATTAAGATAAACAAATTAATATATTTTAAGCCGGAATATTTTACACGATTTTAAGATTAAGGAGGAAGATCATGGATTTAAAAGGCTACAAATTTTCAAAAGATCATGAATGGGTTAAAGTTGAAGGTGATACGGCGATCATCGGTATTTCTGATTATGCTCAAAAAGAGATGGGTGATGTGGTTTATGTAGAATTGCCAGAAGAAGGAAATTCATTTTCCAAAGGTGATACTTGTTCAAACATAGAATCAGTTAAAGCTGTGAATGATATTTTTTCACCTGTTTCCGGTGAAGTTTTGGAAGTTAATACTTCATTAGATGATTCTCCTGAAAATATTAACAAAGATGCATACGGTTCAGGTTGGATATTTAAGATCAAATTAACAAATCCCTCTGAAATAGATGATCTATATGACCCTGATCAGTATGAAGAATATCTGAAGGGAATCTGATCGAGAGATAAAATGAGATATTTCCCCCTTACAAATCAAGAAAAAGAAGAGATGAAGAAAGTCATCGGTATTAGTGATATAAAAGAACTTTTTTCTGATATTCCGAAGGACAAATCCTATTTCTCTTTGGATAAAATACCATCCATGCTTCATGAGGATGAATTAATAGAAAAATTCAATTCATATGGAAAAGAAAATAAGTTTAGCAATTATAAGAGTTTTCTCGGAGGAGGTGCATATAATCATTTCATCCCGGAAACTGTAAAAGCTCTCAGTATTAATGGAAATTTTCTGACTCCATACACACCGTATCAACCTGAAGTAAGCCAGGGAAGCCTTCAGGCAATGTTCGAATATCAGACAATGATGTCCATGTTAACAGGAATGGATATCTCAAACTCATCTTTATATGACGGGGGAACAGCTTCTGCAGAAGGTGTTCTTCTGATGATCAGAAAATCCAGAAAAAAAAAGATACTGACTGCATCGAATATTCATCCTGAATATCTCGAGATAATTAATACTTATGTTCAGAATCTGGATATCAGTATTGAAAAGGTCGATTTTGACAGATCTTCAGGAAAGATCAACATTACAGATCTAAAATCTAAACTGAATGATGATGTCGGAGGTTTCATATTCCAATCACCTAATTTTTTCGGTATCATAGAAGATTCAGATCTGATCACAGATAGTGTTCACAATTCGGGAAGTTTGGCAACCCAGATCATAACTGAAGCCTTTTCGCTCCCTTTCTTATCATCTCCCGGTTCAAACGGAGTTGATATAGTAGTCGGGGAAGCACAGAGTTTTGGACTTCCACTCTCCTATGGCGGCCCCTTTCTGGGATTCATATCCACTAAAAAAGAGTTCGTCAGGCAAATGCCGGGAAGGCTTGTCGGAGAGACGCTCGATTCGAACGGGAACAGAGGATATGTTCTCACACTTTCCACCAGGGAACAGCACATAAAAAGAGAAAAAGCCACATCTAACATTTGTTCCAATCAGGCATGGTGTGCACTAAGAGCATCGATATATCTCACTTTACTCGGAGAACAGGGATTGAATGATATATCAAGATCAAATCATCTCAATACCGCTTATTTTGCTGATCAGATATCGGGAATGGATCATGTGGAAGTCATGTACAATAAGGATTTTTTCAATGAACTTGTGCTGGAAGTTAAGAACATTGATGTCGACGAATTTATGAGCAGATTAAAAGATAAAGGGATACTGCCCGGTATTCCGCTTAAATGGTTCTTTAAGGATTTTGAAAACTGTATACTCGTAAATTTCACTGAAATGCACAAGAAAGCAGATATAGATGATCTTGTTAATGCAATCGGAGAATTAAAATGAACAAACTACCTGAACTCATATTCAATATCAGCCGAAAGGGTAAAACAGGCATTTCCGTTAGTCTTAACAAATTTCAGGATAGCATTATAAAGATCGAAAAAAGTAAGCTTAGGAAAGAAATAAAAGATTTCCCTTCTCTTTCAGAAGTGGAGACAGTCAGACATTTTTCAAACCTTGCAAGGTTGAATCACTCTGTTGATAATGGATTCTATCCGTTGGGTTCGTGCACAATGAAATATAACCCCAAGATCAATGAAAAAGTTGCAGGAATTGAAGATCTTTCTGCCCACCCCTACTCACCTGTGGATCTGGTTCAGGGAAACCTCCGGATAATGAAAGATCTTGAGGACTGGCTTATTGCGATCACGGGAATGGACTCTTTTACACTTTCACCTTCAGCAGGTGCTCACGGTGAGTTTACCGGAATGATGATCATAAGGAAATACCTTAAATCTATGGGTGATCCGAGAAAAACAGTATTGATCCCCGATTCCTCTCATGGGACCAATCCTGCTTCTGCTCACTTTGCCGGTTATGAAATTAAAGAAATACCTTCTAATGAGGACGGGATTATTGATCTTGATGTATTAAAAGATAATCTGGATAAAGATGTTGCGGCATTAATGATGACAAATCCCAATACACTCGGAATTTTTGAAAAAAATATAATCGATATATCTGAAGCACTCCATCAGAACGGATCTCTACTCTATATGGACGGTGCGAATATGAATGCATTTTTGGGAATTGTAAGACCCGGTGACCTTGGGGCAGATGTTATACATTTAAACCTTCACAAGACTTTTTCAACTCCCCATGGAGGTGGTGGACCCGGTTCAGGCCCCATAGGAGTAAACAGGGAACTTGCAAAATTCCTTCCGGTACCTACAATAAATTCCGGTAAGGAAGGATTAAGCGTTAAATATTTTATTGATGATGAAATAGGAAGAGTTAAAAATTTTTATGGGAATTTTCTTGTTTTGGTTAGGGCTCTTGCTTACCTGATGACGCTGGGAAAAGAAAACATCAGCAGGGTGGCGGAAGATGCTGTTCTTAATGCCAATTACATAAGAAAAGAGCTTGAAGGTCATCTGGATCTTCCATACAAAAGTAAAACACTTCATGAGGTTGTTTTTTCAGATTCCGGCCTTAATGTAAAGACACTTGATATAGCGAAAAGACTTCTCGATTACGATATTCATCCGTTCACAGTTTATTTTCCCTTGATAATCCACGGCGCAATGATGATCGAACCAACCGAGACAGAGAGCAAAGCTACACTTGATAATTTTATTTCAGTAATGAAAACTATCCTGAAGGAAGCAAAGGACGATCCGGAAATTCTCAAAAAAGCACCTTATAATACTCCGGTATCCAGACTTGATGAAGTATATGCTGCCAGAAAATTAATACTAAGATGGGAGAAAAGTGAAGAAAATTGAGCGTACAGGAAATTATTTTAAAATTAGAAGAATTTTGGTCCCATAACGGATGCTATATCGCTTCCGGTTACGATAATGAAGTAGGTGCCGGAACAATGACCCCCGACACTTTTTTTAAAGTTCTCGGGAAGAAACCCTGGAGAACTGCATACTGGCAGCCTTCCAGAAGACCTGACGATGGAAGATATGCGGAGAATCCAAACAGGGTTCAGAAACATAACCAGTTTCAGGTAATTTTAAAACCTGTCCCAGATAATGGGCAGGAATTGTATCTCAACAGTCTTCAATTTCTCGGTGTGGAGATCAGGAACCATGACATCAAATTTGATGAAGACAATTGGGCCTCCCCCTCTCTTGGTGCATGGGGTGTTGGATGGCAAATTATGTGCGACGGGCTCGAGATAACTCAATTCACATATTTTCAACAGGCAGGAGGAATAGAGCTTTCCCCCAATTCTTTAGAAATCACTTACGGTATTGAAAGACTTGGGAGCTTTCTTGAGCAAAAGAGCAATATTTATGATCTTAACTGGAGTAAAAATGTGACCTATGGTGAACTCAGAACAGAGGAAGAGAGACAATTTTCTGTCTATAACTTTGAAAAAGCTGATATTGATCTCCTCAGAAAATTATATGCCCTTTACAACAGTGAGGCGGATAGGCTTCTG
>CAYNUG010000124.1:0-6451 GCA_964400545.1 uncultured Clostridia bacterium
GATCATAGCTGCGATCTTTCCTCAAGTCTTTAAGCTTCTTTATATATTTTCTGATATTACTAAAATCTTTACTGGTAGTGATCCTTGAATTACTCAATTCTTTTACTTTTGAAATTCTTATGTTTCCGTATCGCCAATCATTAAACTTGAGGGGCTTAATTCTGTCAGATCTAAGTGGATGATCATAATACCTTTCCCCGATCTTCAGATAATCATATTGGTCGGGTAGTATAATATCCGGTACTACCCCTGAGTATTGATTGGAAGCTCCGGTTATTCTGTAAAATTTTTGGATTGTGACCTTAAATGCCCCAAGCTTGTCCTTTCCGTTGTTGTTATTTTTAACAAACCTGTTCAGGTCGATCATCATCTGGACAGTCCCTTTCCCGAATGAATGAGCTCCACCTA
This sequence comes from uncultured Clostridia bacterium, assembly GCA_964400545.1. GTDB lineage: Bacteria > Acidobacteriota > Aminicenantia > UBA2199 > UBA2199 > UBA647. The sequence continues at coordinate 409 of CAYNUG010000124.1, forward strand.
CTATAATTGCCCTTTTATAATCCTGAAGTGCTGCTGCAACTATCTCAGATGCGGATGCACTTAGTGAGTTTACCAGAACTATCAGAGGTTTTTTATAATGAATAGCGGGATCGGGATCATTTAGTATCCTTATCCCTGTATGTCTGTTTTTTGTCTGGAGTATAGGCCCTTTTTTTATAAATAAACCTGATAAGGTTATTGCATCATTCAATGCCCCACCGCTGTTCCCTCTAAGATCAAGGACCATTCCTTCAATATTCCATTTTTTAAGGCGTTCTATCTCTCTCCTGACGTCTTCAGACGATTTTCTACCATTGCTATCGGTGAAATCATTATAAAAACCCGGGAGATATATGTAACCGAAATTCATTCCGGAACTTTTTTCTTTGATAATGACAGATTTGGCAAATGTCTCTTCTATAACCACGACATCTCTTACAATTGGGATAATTACCGTGTTCCCGTCCGGTTTTATAACAGTAAGTTTTACCAGAGTACCTTTCTTCCCACGGATATATTTTACAGCATCAATAGTTCTCATTCCGATGATATCTACAGGTTCACCATCTCCCTGAGCTACCTTACTGATCTTATCACCTGCTTTAAGTATATTCTGTTTCCATGAAGGTCCACCCGGTATGATCCTGACGATTGATACATAGCCGTCCTTTTCACCGAGGAGAGCTCCGATCCCTTCAAGTTTGCCGGTCATCTCAATATCAAAGTCTTCCATTTGTTTTGGTGGAAAATAAGCCGTGTGTGGGTCAAATGCCTGAATAATAGAATTAATAAAAATTGAAACTGCATCTTTATTGTTGGTCTTTATATTCCTTTTCAGTCTCTGGATGAAACTTTTTTTAATTTCATTCCGGGCTTTTTCTTCGAGTTCTCTGCTGATTGGGAGAGGATCTACTTTTTTTGTTTCAGCAAGTTTTATATATCTGTTGATAACATTGTATTTCAGGATCTTCCTCCAATATTCATCCTGCTCTTTTTCTGTTTTGAAAAAATCTCTGTTTTCGGGTGAGAATTCAACAGTTTCATCAACGGTAAGATCAAACGGGGAACTAAGGTGTTCATTGACCAGCTTAAGGACATTGTTTATCCTGAGATTTATCTGTTTGCTTGCAATGTACATAAATGCAGGATTTCCTTCTGCAAGTTCATTGTCAATTGCATCTTTGAACTTTTCAAAATCTTTGATGTCGGATTGGAGAAAATAACGTTTATTATAATCGAGATAGCTTATATACTCTTTAAGACCGATCTCGGAAAAATTATCGTCAACCTTTTTCCCACTATAGTGCCATGCTTCGAGACCCTGATGAATGATCCTGAAAAGTTTCTGTTCCGGGATCGATCTGGAATCGACAGCAATAATGTTAACTGCCAGTATTATCAGTGGAATCAACAGCATGTATTTCTTCATTGATCTTTTCATATTTCCCTCTCAATTTGAATATCGAACATCAAAGCACTTCGGTACCCCAGTTCCTGAGGTTTTCTGAAATGAATTCAATTATTTCGTTATGTTCTTTTTTTCCGTTACCTTCAATTTTCATAGCTTTTCCGAACTTAATATATACGGTTTTTTCTCTTCTTAGTTTTCCGAGATCCTTGACATATTTGCCCTGTTGGATGAAATCTGTCTTTAAAGCAAAAGGAATTATTTTAACTTTTGCTCTGACAGCAAGTTTTACTCCAAGGCTGTTAAACCTTCGTCTGTCAAAATCTGTATATCTTGTACTTTCCGGGAATAATAGAATTGAAATATTTTTGTTTAAATTTTCTATTCCTTCCGAAATAACCTTCATAAGGTCATCTCGTGGATTTTGTCTTCCTACTATTATCGGATTTGTAGAACCAACAATATTTCCTATTAAAGGCATTTCAACAAGGCTGCTCTTCACAACAAAAGTAACTCTCTTGATCGGTTCCACAATGGAGGGGAGTATCAAAGTTTCAAGTAATCCCATATGATTGCTGACAAAAACAACGGGTTCATCTTTTACTTCCCTGATATTATCAATTCCACTTATTTCAACCTTCCCGCCACTGGATTCACATATTCGTAAAACCTCATTGGATTCTTCCACCCATTCTTCGGTCGTATACAATCCCTTTTTAGCATATTTTGAATTGTATGAATATATGGATTTAATAAGTCTGATATAAAAATATATCCTGGTCCTGAAGAAGAAATAATCCCAAAAGGACGATCTTTTTTTATCTGATGTCTTATATGTATTTCCCGGATAATATTCTTTCATTTTATAAGAATAATTATATCTCTATTTTGTATGACAGTCAAAACAGTATTGATTGTTATACGGTATATGTGATAAATTTAATTTTCATGAAAAGATTTAAGCTTATTATTTTATTATTTGTGTTTGTAATCGTAACTGTTGTATATCCCAAAGATAATAAACCGGTTATTCTTGCAGAACATTTCGAATCCTCAGGTGATTTGATCATATATACAAAGAACGTGGAAATAATCACCGAAAATTATAAAATATTTGCAGATTATATTGAATTTAATACAAAAACAAGGAAAATTAAGGCTCAGGGCAGAGTAACAATGACCACTGACAATATGTCAGTTAGCGGAAGCGAACTTAATTTCAACATAAAAGAGATGACCGGAGAGATGTATGATGTTCAGGGTATGATGGAACCTTCCGTTTCATTTTCTGCTGACAAACTTGTTCAGACAACAAAGGATATTCAAAAATTTAGCAGAATGAGATTTACTTCGTGTACGCAGCTGGTCCCGAGATGGATAATAAGTAGTCGTAAAGGGAAGATAAAAAAAGATAAATATATTGAAATGAGGGATGCGATCCTGAAGATCAAAAATATCCCTGTTTTTTATATTCCCTATCTGAGATATCCTGTCAGGGACGGAAAATCGACTGGATTTCTTTTTCCGGTATTGGGCAACTCCGCGAAACTGGGATTTTTTATGAAGAACTCTTTCTTCTGGAATATCAAACCAAATCTGGACATTACTTTCTCGTATGATCATATTTCTAAAATAGGCCGTGGACTTGATACAGATCTGAGATATATGTTCCGCAAAAGTTCGGGCAGTATCAGGTTTTACTATTTTGATTATTCCGAAGAATATAAAAAATCTCTCCCGGAAGATAAAGTGATCGATGACAGAGATTTTAACATTAATATTAATCATTTGCAGAGGATAAATTTTCTTAACACTGTGATAAGAGCAGATATTAATTACCAGAGCAATCCTGAGTTCCAAAGTGTATTTAACAAGGATTACGGCCGTTACAACCGGTCAAGATTCAATTCCGAAGTTTCGTTGACATCATCTTTGTCGAATCTATCTTTTTCTGTTTCCGGGTCGAGGAAAGAAACTTTCTATATTCAGAAGAATACTTCGAATGTAATATCAAAACTACCCTCGATCAATGTAAATCTTAAACAACAGAAGGTCTGGAGGATCCCGGGTTATTTTACCGTGAAAGGTGCATTCGAGAGTGTTACAAGAAGTGGTATTGATTATGAGCAGGAGGATCTGTTCGTTAGCGATGTAACTTCCGACAGATTCAGTTTTCTTCCTTCTTATACTCTCAACTTTTTAAAATTGCCGTGGCTCTCAGCCACTGCGGATCTGTCATCCAAGCATAGTTTCTATTTGAAAAGTCAGGATCCGGAGACAGGTGAAATATTAAATGAACCTCTTCATCTTAATTATAATTCGGCAAAGATCACATTGAATGGTCCATCTTTTTACAGAATATTCAACACCCGGTTTAGCAGGTTAAAACATGTGATCGAGCCTGAGATCAAGATCTCATATTCAACAAAGGTCCCGGATAGCGAAAGGGAAAGAGTAATTCCGATTGATAATTTTGATTATCCCTCATATTCTTTTGTCAGTTTTTCTCTCAATTCAAGGCTGTTTAAGAAAAGCAACCGAGGGGATATAGCTCCGAGGGAGATATTCACTTACACATTGAGCCAGAAATATTTTTTTGATCCTGAGATTGCTAACAGGTACAGGTCGATCGATATAGGGACAGAGAAGATTTTTCCCGAATTATCAGAATTGACAAACAGTTTCAGGTATAGACCAACGAAATTTATTGCTTTGGATTTAACTCTTGCTTACAATCACTACCTCAAACATTTTCAGAGAGTGAATTTTTCTTTAGGTTACAGCGATCCTGAAAGTATCATATCCGGAAGATTGATATACAGTTTATATAAGAATCCTTTCCTGTCGAAATCTTTCTTTCTGAACACTGAACTGATCAGAGGAAATTTCAATATTAAATTCCCGGTAATTCCCTTAAAGATCGAATCTTCTATCGATTATGATCTTTTTAATAAAATGTTCAGATACGGTAGTATAATTGCATCTTATAATTATCAGTGCATAAATTTCAATGTGGAGGTAAAGATCTATACTCTGAGCAATGAACTGACCGATATTCAATATACAATAGGAGTTACTTTCGGAAATCTTGGAATGGTAAAAGACTTTTTTAGTGGAGCTAAATAGATAATGGAAAAAGTGTTGATAACCGGATGTTCTGGATTTCTTGCTTCCTATCTTGTAAATGAACTGAATGATAAGAGCAGTAAAATACTTGGTATAACAGAAGAGGAGCACTATTCATCAAATGACTTTGAGGTGATCCATACGGATATTAGGGATAAAGATATGCTGGGGAAAATAGTTGGCGAATTCTCTCCTGACCGAATTTATCATCTGGCTGCAATTTCCAATGTCGGTTTCAGCTGGAAATATCCGGGTCTCACATATGAAGTTAACTTTATTGGAAGTTCGAATCTTCTCGAAGCTGTGTCAGAAAATTCTCCTGATGCAAGAATAGTCCTGATGAGCAGTGCCGAGGTTTATTCTATTGACGGGGATAATAAACTTACAGAAACATCTCCTACATCCCCCTCCAATCCCTATGCTTTATCAAAATTTGCAATGGAAATGGCAGCAGACCTTTATATAAATTCTATGAATATGGATATTGTTAAGATCAGGTCTTTTAATTTCACAGGACCGGGACAGAACACTTCCTTTGTTTCATCTGATTTTTCATATCAGATCGCACAGATTGAAAAAGGGAGAAAAGAACCTGTGATAAAAGTAGGTAACTTATCAGCAATGAGGGATTTTTCAGATGTCAGAGATATTGCCAGATATCTGACCGTTATTGGCAGGGAAGGGAAGCGGGGCGAGATATACAACACATGTTCGGGTAATGTTTATTCTATCTCGGATATATTGAATATCCTTCTGGAATTGTCTTCAGTCCGGATAAGAATTGATGAAGAGAGTGATAGGTTTAGACCTGTGGATAAACCGATACTGGTCGGTGATAATTCAAAGATCAAAAATGAGTTGGGACTGGAACCGGAATATAACATCCGAATGACACTTGCAGATATTCTGAAACATTCAAGAAATATGAAATAGTACCCGAATTAAGATTTTGTGAGCTGTTCAAGATATTCAGACACCATTTTTTTTACGGTGAATTTTTCGGAGTGAGAATAACCCTTTTCTTCAAATCCGGACCTTAGTTCCGGATCGGAGAGGAGTTGTTCTATCTTCAGTGCGAGTTCATCCGGAGAATCCTGATCAAAGTATAATGCTGCTTCTCCCAGAATCTCACCGAGACTTCCACCTTTTGTTGAGATAACGGCCTTTCTCCTTGACATGGCTTCAAGTGGGGGGAATCCGAATCCTTCATATAGGGAGGGGAAAACAAATAGTTCGGAAAAATCCAGAAGATCAATGAGTTCCTCTACAGGGATATATCCGGTCGGTACCACTTTCTTATCGATCCCGAATTTCCGGATATTCCTCATAAGTTCCTCATTATTATTGACCCCGGCTAAGATAAGCCTTAGGTCAGGGAACTTTTTGCTTATTATTGCAAATGCTTTGAACAACACATTAAGATTTTTGTGTGGTTTGAAATTGCCTGTGTACATAAGGTAGGGGAATGGTTTCGGGTTTGAACCTTTTTTATATCTGAAGAAAATATCC
>CAYNUG010000125.1:0-6444 GCA_964400545.1 uncultured Clostridia bacterium
GACCTTAGATCTTTTTATTTGATCACCTGCTTTACAAGAACATCGAATTCCAGTTCAAAGTTCGGTGTGAACAAACCTTTTCCCGCATTAGATCTTATATTCTTTATTTTCCAGTATTTACCGTCCTCTATTTCATCTCTGTTAAATACAATATTTTTGTCATATTTTGCCGCAAACATATAGACAAGTTCAGATTCCACATCGGTTTCCCATACGTACCGTCCTATCAGAACCGGTTTGAATTCTGTTATCCCCAATTCTTCTTCAGCCTCTCTCATGAGAGCGGTCTCCACGTTCTCACCTGACGATACATGCCCGCCAACCGCTGTATCCCATTTCCCCGGCTGTATCTTCTTATTACTATTACGTTTCTGTAAATAGATCCTGTTTTTTGAATCTATCAGATGGAGGTGAACGACCGGATGAAGCAGACCCGGTCCGGAATGACATATTGTCCTCGGAGCCTTTCCAATTATATTCCCATCCTTATCGACAATGTCAAACCACTCATCATCTTTGTATATCTTCCCCCAGTTCTTTTTCTTCCTTTTCTTCCTGATAAGTTCAAAAACAAAGTAGATCCCGAAGATAATATAGAACAAACCTCCGCTGATAAATGCCCAGGCCCCTTTTGACATGAAAAATGCGGAATAAATTATCAGGACAGTGTGGATCAGGAATATAAAGAATAGAACTTTGAGACTTCTGTTCATCTCCTTAATTATCTTCTCGTTGATTTCGATGTTCTTCATATACCTCTTCATCATCATCAACATTACATTTACAGGTGAAAAGACCGAGATGGCAAGAATCACACAGAATATCAATTCGACAAGGGCAGGTTTAAGTTTAAAGAATATTGGATTGTTAAGAATTATAGAGATTACACCGAGAGCGACAATAAGACCTATATCCAGCAATACGAACTTATCTATAAATTTGTCCTTCAACCAGGAAAAAGTTATCTCAATTATCCCGGCGAACACAGCTACCACAAGCCCTGTTTTTGTTCCCCACAACGAATCGGCAGCAATAAATACCACAAGAGGAAGAAACCCGGGCAGGAGGCTTTTTAATAAATCGATCTTGTTCATTTTATTTATTCAATCCGGGACCTGTTTCCATCCGATATTGGAGATTATCACACGGAATTTCCCATGTCAATTGAACACCACACCCTTTCAGTCTATAATCGGTCCTATGAGCAGAAGAAGAGTTATCTTCAGAATTTTCCCATTCAACAGGTTAACTTTTCCTACTCTATTAAATGTCTGGGAAAAAGAAGGGATCGATAAGCATTTTGAAATTCTGATCAGCGAAGATCCTGTTGATTACCGTGATGAAGATATACTTATTCTCTCATTCATGACGCCACATCTCCCTGAAATATCAAGAGAATTAGAAACTATCGGTCAAAAAAATGTTCTGATCGCAGCCGGAGGCCCCCATATTTCAGGGGAGGATGAACTCGTCAGAAAAATGGGGGTAAAGATCATCTTTAAAGGTGAAGGAGAAAGCTCATTTCTGAAATTCGGGTCGGATATCCTTAATGGAAATATCCCGGAAACAGGCAAAATTTATTCTCCGGCACAAAAATATGATCTTGACAAACACTTCCCCTTCTCAAATTATTTCAGTTATGTTCCTCCTCTCGAGATATTTCATGGATGTTTCTGGAGATGCAAATACTGCCAGACAGGAACGGTGAAAAGATCTTTCAGATCAATTGATTCCATAAAAATATTTCTTAATGAGCTAAAAACAAAACAATTTAAACGGGTAACATTCATTTCCCCCTCTGCTCTCGAATATGGTTCTTCGAGACCGGGACATCCGGATAAAGGAAAGATCTCTGATCTCATGGAAACAGTGTCTTCATTCGGGTTTCCTTTTTTTGAATATGGGATCTTCCCTTCGGAGATTCGTCCCGGAACTCTTGATCCTGAATTAAGTAAACTACTGAAGAACAATGTCACCAACACACGGCTCACTCTCGGTGCACAAAGCGGTTCTGATCTCAGATTGAAAGAACTTAACAGAGGACACACAATTGAGGATGTTGAGATCGATGTTGAGACCGCTAACGCTACCGGATTTATCGTGAATCTCGACTTTATTATAGGATATCCGGATGAAACAGCCGATGAGAGAGAAGAAACTTTCAATTTTATAAAAAGACTTTCAAAAGATTATAAAGTAAAGATCCACCTTCATCACTTCTTTCCCCTATCCGGAAGCTCATACAAATTCCGACTCCCTACTTTTCTTAACGATCATGACAGAGCTCATCTGAAAAACCTTAAAAAGAGCGGGATCTCAACCAATTGGTGGGAGGAACATGAGAGTGCTGTGAAGAAATATTTTTTATGGCTGAAAAAAAATTTTCCTGAATACCATGCAAAATATAAGTAAATATCAAAAATATTGACTTTTATTTAAATTGGTGAGAAAATCGTGAAATTGGAAAGGATATATGTTCATAAATCATTCATCTAAAGAAGTGACGGCCAAGGTTGTTTACTATGGCACGGGTTTAAGCGGAAAAACCACAAATCTCCAATATATATTTTCTGTTACAAATCCGCAGTCTCGCGGGGAACTCGTCAGCGTGGAAACAGATATTGAACGTACACTGTTCTTTGATCTTCTTCCAATAAATGTAGGACTAATCAAAGGTTATTTTACTAAATTCCAATTATATACAGTTCCAGGGCAAATATTCTATAATTCTACACGCAAGATGGTTTTGAAAGGTGCGGACGGTATCGTTTTTGTTGCTGATTCTCAGGAAGCAATGGAAGAGGCGAACCGGGAAAGCCTGAAAAATCTTAAAGCGAACATGGCTGAAGATGATAGTTTTCTTTCGTCCATACCACTTGTTTTTCAATATAATAAAAGAGATCTAAAAAGCACATCATCCACTGCCAGACTGAACGAGATCCTTAATCCCGATGGACTCCCCTATTTTGAAGCTGTTTCCACGAAGGGAGAAGGTGTTGTTGAAACATTGAGAGAAATATCTTCTCTTACTCTCGAGAACATAAAAAGGGAGATCGATCTCCTCGATACAAAAAGCGGAATAAAACCTGTTATAAGTTTTGACATTAATACAAAAAAAGAAATTCTACCAAAGGAGAATATACCGGTTAAAAGGATCAAAACCGATGATGACGACAAAATACCTAATGTTTCCAATGATATCAATCTCGGAGAGCTCGAGGAAGAAATAATAATACTTGATGAAGAACTCGAATCTACATATTCACCTGTTGAAGAAAAAAAAGAAAAAAGTAATGACGATAGCAATTTCGGACTTCTTAACACACTCAGATCAGACAGTTCAAGGCTGACCATAATCAATAAGATCAAATACTCGGATAACTATAAGATAGATATAAGAGACAGCGATTCGAAGTTAATAAAGACTATCGACCTCAATTTATCTCCTGCCGTAGAGAAGATCAATCTTATCTTAGATGTTGAAAAATAAATTAACCCTTCTATTGTTATTAATAATTCTGTTTTCAGGATGTTCAAACCGGTATGTAAGAACTGAACCAGGAAGGAAAAATTTTAATAATTCCATTAAAAAGGCAGAGAACCTGTATTCAAAGGGGAAAGCCCTTCTTGAAGAAGGGAGAGATAGTGCAGCAAGTTATTACTTTGACAAATCCATCGACATATTACTTGCTTCAATCCCCAAAAGATCTTCTGATGTAAAGATAGTCAATGAATTCATCGATAAGATCTCTTCACTCGAACTAAATTACCTTAAATATATCAGTGACATATCAACAGAGAAGGAAAAGGCCCTTATTGATGAAGTTATAAACACAAGACTTTTCAAACCTTCTCAAAAAGATATTCTCAAAGTTAAGGCGATCTCTGTAAAAGCCGAACCAACATTCTCGATTCCCGTAGATATCAACAATAAGGTCGTTTCCTTCATCAAAGCATTCCAGACCGTTAGGCACAAAAGTATTCAGAATGCGCTAGACCGCTCTGTTATATATCTTAAACGATTTAAAACTATCTTTAAGGAAGCTGGTATTCCCGAAGACCTTGCATATCTTCCCATAATAGAGAGTGGTTTCCGCACTAACGCCTATTCAAGAGCGAGAGCAATGGGAATATGGCAATTCATAAGATCGACTGCAAGACTTTTCGGCCTCAGAGTAGATTGGATAATCGATGAGAGGAAAGACCCGGAAAAATCTGCAAAAGCAGCAGCGAGATACCTTAAATATCTTTATGATAAATTCGGTGACTGGTACCTTGCACTCGGCAGTTATAACGGTGGCCCGGGCAAAGTATCCAGAGCGATCAGGAAGGTCGGGAGTAGAGACTTTTACAGACTAGCAAAGACAAGATATTTAAGACGTGAAACAAGAAATTATGTACCTGCTTTCGTTGCTTCCCTTCTTATTGCAAAATCTCCCGTCAAATACGGGTTCATCGTTAATGAATCTGATTCACTTTTCAAAGATTCCAAAACCATTGAGATCATTTCTCCGGTAAATTTAAAAAGCGTTTCAGCCCTTCTCGGTGTATCTTATTCCATCCTGAAAGAACTGAACCCCGAGATCGTCAGAGAATTTACCCCATTCAACAGAAAAAACTATATGTTACGTATCCCCGGTTCTTCGGACGGAACAGTCCTCGAGGGATTAAAAAGGCTCCCACCGAAAAGCAAATACTTTGCCGGATGGTATAGAGTAAGAAAGGGAGACAACCTTTATTCAATAGCAAGAAAATTTCGGACATCGGTCCGAAAAATAAAGAAAGTAAATAAACTTCGTTCTAATTTGATAAGACCAGGAAAAAGACTCCTTATTCCCAGATAAATAAATTTTCAGGAAAAAGTTGAATTATTCAACTTTTATGTTTAATATATTTAATATGTTAAACACGCATTCAAAGCTTTCTCCCTTCTGTCTTTACATAAGAATAAACCACATCTTATTTATATGAAAAATATTCAGGAGAATAAACTTTGATAACAAAGATCAACTCGGCAATTCTTAATGGATTACAAGTTATAAAAGCAGAGATAGAAGTCGGTTTTTCCAGAGGGATCCCGGGTGTTACTATAGTTGGTCTTCCTGATAATGCAGTTAAAGAGAGTAAAGAAAGGATAAAATTCGCTCTAAAAAGTTCAGGATTTGAATATCCGGTGGGAGTGAAGATCGTAGTAAATCTTTCACCCGCTGATGTAAAAAAGGAAGGATCTGCATTTGATCTTCCAATAGCTATGGGAATCCTGATGAATAAGAACAGCATTGAATATGAGCAATTCAATGACTATCTTTTTTTCGGAGAACTTAACCTGGAGGGGCAGCTCAAACCTGTCAAAGGTGTTCTCAATTATGCGATCGCTGCCAAGCAGTCAGGTTTTAAAGGGATCGTAGTCCCGTATGAGAACGGTAGTGAAGGTTCGTATGTAAAAGGAATTGATGTATATGCACTTAAGGATCTATCTGAAGTTGGGAAATTTATATCAGCAAAAGATCAGATGATGGTATATCATCATTCAAAGAACGATACCAATCTTATAAATGATCACAAATATATCGATCTCAGTGAGGTCAAAGGGCAATATCTTGCAAAGAGAGCACTTGAGATCGGGGCAGCCGGGTCTCACAATATACTGATGATCGGACCCCCAGGTGCCGGAAAATCTATGATGGCAAAAGCTATTCCTTCGATACTTCCGGTAATGACCGAAGAAGAGACCCTTGAAACATCACTTATATACAGCTCTGCAGGTCTTCTCAACAATCATAAGGGTTTATTGACAGAGAGGCCGCAAAGAACGCCTCATCACACGATCTCCGATGTGGGAATGAGCGGAGGCGGCAGATTCCCGGTCCCTGGAGAAATATCACTTGCTCACAACGGTGTCCTTTTTCTCGATGAGCTCCCACATTTCAAAAAAAGTGCACTTGAGGTTCTAAGACAACCTCTTGAGGATGGAGAAATATCTATTTCACGTTCTCTTTTCACCTTTACATTTCCGGCCAGGTTTATGCTTGTTGCCGCGATGAATCGCTGTGAAGATTCTTTTGGTATAAAGTCATCTGAATTTGAGGGATGTACAGATGCACAGAAGAGGAGATACTATTCACGTATTTCCAAACCTCTTCTTGACAGGATAGACCTGCAGATAGAAATTGAAAAAGTGAAACTCGATGAAATTACATCAGATATACATTCAGACAGTTCTGCGACCGTCAGAAAAAGGGTCATGTCAGCCAGGGATATTCAGAACCGACGCTTTAGATCCATCAGAAAAAATATTTTCGCAAATGGACAGATGGGCAATAAAGAAATAAAAAAATTCTGCAGGATAAATAAGGAAGAAGAGGATATTCTTAAAAGAGCTGTTGAAAAACTTGATCTGAGCACAAGGAGTTATTTTAAGATCCTCAAGATCGCAAGAACTAT
>CAYNUG010000126.1:0-6317 GCA_964400545.1 uncultured Clostridia bacterium
GAAAAATTACAGAGTTGATTGCCATCTGGGCATCCAGGAGAGCTCCTTCTTTTTCCGATCGGATCAGTGCCTACCGGGCCGGTTTTCTGCCTGAAGAAAGACGAAGTATTGAAAAAAAACTTTCCTCAGGAGAGCTTCTTGCCGTGGTTTCCACCAGTGCTCTTGAACTGGGAATTGATATTGATAAGGACCTTCCCTTAAATGAAATAATGAATTGTATAATTGACGGAGGAAAAACCAGGTTAAGGCCGGTTCTTTTAACTGCCATCACAACGATCCTCGGTCTTATCCCGATGGCAATTGGTCTGAATATAAACTTTGCCACTATGTTAAGTGAATTCCGACCACAGATATATTTCGGAGGGGACAGTAGCCTTTTTTGGGGACCAATGGCCTGGACCGTAATTTTCGGTCTGACTTTTGCGACTTTTCTTACCCTTGTTCTTGTCCCGTCAATTTATCTGATCGGGAATAAAATGAAACTTTTTTTTATAGGAAGAAAACCAATAAAATAAGATAAGCTCTTTTTAACTTTTTTAAAATGACAATAGGAATAATAGTCACTGCAATAATTGCTCCGGCAATATTTTGGTTGTTTTATTTCAGATATAAGGACAGATTTAAGCCTGAACCTGTGATCGATATGGGAGTTTCATTCTTACTGGGTTTTTTGTTCTCTTATCTTTGCTACAATTTCTATTATATTTTGCAATTATGGAATATCCCTTTTGATATTTCTCCATTTATAGAGAAGAGATCTCTCTATCTGATCTTTTACCTGACAATGGTCACCGGATTTGTAGAGGAATGATTCAAGTTGTTTTATTTTATTTTATTTTTTAAATATTTTTCAAATTTTGATGAGACCATGGATTCCATCGTATATGCTTCAGTGATCGCTTTGGGTTTTGCCAGTTATGAGAACTTCCTTCATATAAAATATATGAGCGGGTTTGAATTGTATGCAAGAGCCATTGCTTCTCCTTTAACCCACACAATATTTTCTTCAATTTGGGGATATTATATTTATAAATTTATGACTGGTAGAAAAAAATCATTTTTTGTTCCTGTTGTAGCTTTCCTGATAGCAAGTATATCTCACGGTCTGTATGATTTTTTCTCATTTACCCCATTTCTTAGAATTGTTTCTTCTTTATTAATACTTTTGATATGGATATGGAGGATTGTCCTGATCGAAAAATTACAAAAAGTATATTTGAAATCCTGAATATTCGATCTTAAACAGGTATCAGCGGGTCAGTAAAACATTGAAATCATCCTTTATCTATGGTAAATTTTAAAAATGAACAGTTCAATATTTCTTTTATCTCAATCTACGTCAACTCAGGCTGGAAACTATTTTGCATTAATTTCTCAGGCGTCTTTGGTGGTTAAGGGTGTACTTCTTATATTAGCTCTCTTTTCAGTAATTTCCTGGGCAATAGTGATATTTAAATTAGTGGAATATAGATCTGCAAAAAAAAAGTCAGGTTTATTTATAGAATTATTCCGGAAAACTAAATCTTTTTCAGAAATACTTAAATTTGCTCAGATATACAAAGAAAGCCCGCTTTCTCAAATATTCAGATCAGGTTATAAAGTATTGTCCATGCAGTTAGGTCCCGGAAAGGATTCAAAGAACATCAATACAGATTCACTTCAGAGGGTGATGATAAGTGCTTCAAATCTGGAGATCACAAAGCTTGAAAAGCTTAATGGATTTCTGGCCACTACAGCGGCTGTTACACCTTTTATAGGTCTATTCGGAACTGTTTGGGGTATCATGTCGTCTTTTCATCAGATAGGTATCCAAATGAATGCAAATCTTGCAACAGTAGCTCCGGGGATTGCAGAAGCGTTGATCGCCACTGCATTAGGGCTTTTTGCAGCAATTCCTGCTGTTATTTTCTATAACCTGCTTTTAAATAAAGTAAAGATTCTAATTGTTGATATGGAGAGTTTTATAAGTGAATTTATAAGTGTCAGCGAAAATATGAATTGAAATGAAAATAAATTCAGGAACAAGAATATCTACAAATCTGTCGGAGATCAATATAACTCCGCTTGTCGATGTTATGCTTGTTCTTCTGGTGATCTTTATGGTTACAGCACCAATGATGCAGTCCGGGATCACAGTAAATCTTCCTGCTGCTGAAACAAGATCTAATCCCAGTGCAGGTGGATTGGTTATTACGGTAACGAAAGACAGATATATTTATATGGACAATAAGAACATAAATATTTTCCTGTTGGAATCAAGACTTAAGAGTTATTTTACAGGAAAAGAGAAGAAAGTTGTTTTTCTTAAAGCGGACACAGATGTCTCATATGGATATGTGATAAGTGTTATGGATGTAATAAAGAGAGCCGGAGTAGAAACTGTCGGAATGATCGTTGACAAGAAAGCTAAACGATGAAATTCAGATCTGCTGTTATAACTTCTGTTATATTCCACATTGTCCTTGTCGTTACAGCATTGTTTTATCCTGAAGGGACCGAACAAAATGATACTACATACTATGTGGATCTTGTTCAAATAGGAAATATGTCAACTAATTTATCGGATAGTTCCATGTCAAAGAAGAATACTTTAACTGAAAAATCGGTCAGTCTAAAGGATCTGGTTGTAAAAAAAGAAAAAAAACCTGAACTTACATATCCGGATAAGAAATCTAAAAAGAGATCTGTTAGAAAAAAAACTGAAGGTCAGCCGGTATCTGTTATAAAGAGAAAGAAAAAGATTGTCAAAGTTGAAAAATCTTCCGGATTATCAGGTAATAAGGATAATGGATATCTGAAAACCGGATTGTCCGGGACGGGATCAGGGACACGCGGGCAAATCGGAAATTTTCCTTATTCTTATTACGTAGAAACCTTAAAAGCTAAAATATCGTCTACATGGTACAATCCTTTATCTTCTTCGGGAATAACAGGAAGATATTTGTCAGTTGTTTATTTTCGTATATATAGGAATGGAACTATCGGGCAATTAAAACTTATCAGGAAAAGCGGAAACAGGTATTATGATCTTTCTACGCTCAGGGTTATCAGTGAAGTAAAACCCTTCCCACCGTTGCCTTCCGATTATCCTGAGCAGTATCTTGGTGTCTATTTCGAATTTGAATGGGAGAAATAAAAATGGGAATAAAAAGTATAAGAATTAGTGTTATTTTATTGATGATTTTTTATTCAGGCCATAATCTGGCCGCTCAGGAAGAAATAAAAATAAAAATTTCTGAGGGTGTACCAATGATACCCATTGCATTACCCATGTTTGAGTATGCAGATATATCTCATTCGGATGATGTCATATTGAAGGAAATCTATGAGACCATATGGAATGATCTTGAGTATTCAAGAGTATTCAAACTTATTCCACGTCAATATTTCAAATATATCGGGAAATTGGATACAAAAAATATTGTTTTCAAGGATTGGGAATCAGTACAGGCAAGAGTGCTTATGACAGGAAAGATAGAAATTTCTCCTGGAGGGAGAATTATATTCTCTGTCAGAGTATATGAGGTTTCAACTGGAAAATTGATCTTTAAAAGAAATTTCGGTTCGAGAAAAGAATTCATTAGACTCATTGCTCACAGAACGTCCGATGAAATGATGAAACATTTTGGTGAAAAACCGTATTTCACTTCAAAAGTAGTGTTTGTATCCACAAGAGATGGAAATAAAGAGATCTATATTATGGATTATGATGGGGCAAGGCAAAAAAGAATTACATTCAATACATACATCGATCTGATGCCTTCATGGAGTAAGAATAGTGAAAATCTGCTCTATACAACTTACAAAAATGGATTTCCGAATCTTGTAAAATTTAATCTTTACTCAGGAAGAACCGAGATCATTTCCAGTGGAGGAGTTAATTATAGAGCTGATTGGTCCAATGAAGATGAAAAACTTGTCTATACATCTTCAAAAAGCGGAAAAAGTGCTGAGATATATGTCAAAATGATGAATTCAGGAAAAGAAAAGAGACTCACATTTAACAGAATAATAGATTCTTCTCCATGTTGGAGTCCTAATGGAAAAGAGATCGCTTTTACTTCTCAACGATCGGGAACGCCTCAAATATATATAATGAATGAGGATGGGACAAATATAAGACGAATTACTTATGAGGGTACTTATCATGATAATCCGGCATGGTCTCCGGATGGATCAAGAATTGTATATGTTTCAAGAATAGAGGGGAGATTTGATATTTACTTGTTGAATATAAAGAATAATTTAATTACCAAACTTACAGAAATGTCGGGGAGGAATGAAAATCCGTCATGGTCTCCCGACAGCAGGCATATAATATTTACCTCAAATCGTGGTGGCAGTTATCAATTGTACTCAATGGATTTCAATGGACAGAATTTGATCAAACTGACAAGAAAAGGTGAAAATCTGATGCCAAAATGGCAAAAATCTGAATAGATGTTTGACAAAAAATTAATAGTATTATATAAAAATAGCATTAAACAGGAGGCCAGATGAAAAGATTTTTAATAGTGATGTTATCAGTTATTCTTATCGTGTTTCTATTCAACTCATGTGCAAAGAAAATAAAAACTGTTCCGGAAACAACAAAAGTTGAACAGGTCGAGGAAACAGCTCCAAAGGTTGAAACACCAAAACTTACGGAAGAAGAAAAATTCCTGCAGAAAAGTCTTGATGAGATCAACAAGGAAGAGAATCTAAAGAAAATAAATTTTGATTTTGATAAGTATATAATTAGAGAAGATATGAAAGGTGTTCTTCACAGTAATGCAGACTGGCTTTTAAAGCATTCATCTGTAGTTGTTTCAATTGCAGGACATTGTGATGAACGTGGAACTGTTGAGTACAATATGGCCTTAGGTGAAAAAAGAGCTGAAGCTGCCATGAAATATCTTTTAAATCTTGGGGTTTCTGCTGATAGAATGAAGATAGTTTCTTTCGGTAAGAATAACCCTTTGGTAAAAGGTGTTGATGAAAAAACTCATTTTATGAATAGAAGAGATGAGTTTATAATCATTAAAAAATAAATTAATTTGACGATCTGTTTATGAAAGGTTTAAAAAGATTTGTATTTATAGTCCTGATCTCAGCTACTTTTATATTTCCTGTAAAAAAGGATACGAAGCTTATCCTTACTGAACTTGAAATTATTAAAAGCACACTAAATAGTATTGAATCAAATATGGCCGATTTCAGGACTCAATTGAATGATCTTGGTAAGCGAGTGAAGATAATTGACAACAGACTCTCGGCTATTACAAAGAATCTGGCAGATGATGCTCAGAATAAAGAGACAATCCTGTTGAGTCTGCAATTCATTAAGGAAGAATTTAATGAAGTAAGAAATTCGATAGGGAAACTTAATGACAGACTTGTTGCAATTCCTATATCTTCTGTTAGTAATTCTTCGGGATCTGATAATATTTCTGGCAATAGAATATCTCAATCTCCGGATAGTATCTATTTTACTGCTTATTCAGATTATAATAAGAAGAATTATGATCTTGCAATTGAAGGTTTCACACAATTTGTTAAGCAATTTCCTGATAATGTATTAGCTGATAATTCTTTATACTGGATAGGTGAGTGTTATTATGCACAAAAGAAGTATTCGGAATCAATTAAGGTCTTCTCAGAAATAATAAATAAATACAAGACCGGAGATAAGGTCCCTGATGCATTGTTGAAAAAAGGCTATGCTTTTATCGAGATGGATAATATTCAAAATGGGATCTTAGTTTTGAAAGGGCTGATATCGGATTTTCCTTTATCAGAAGAAGCATATCTTGCACAGCAGAAAATAAAGGGAATAAGTGATTAACATGGCTGGAAATGTGAAGAGTCTAAATAGGGTGGTTCTTGTAGGAAATATACAACCTAGAGAACCGGAAGTAAGTCATATCCCGACACTTGGACGTGATGTAGCTAAATTTACAATTGTTACAAAAGAAGGTTATATGGATAAGAATAACCAATGGCAGGAATCTTCTGAATGGCATAATATAGTTGCATGGGGATACAATGCAAAAAAGGTCGAAAAGAATCTAAATAGAGGCTCACTTGTTCTGGTTGAAGGGGAAATTAAAAGTAGAAAATGGCAGGATAAAAATGGACAGGATAGAAGAACTACTGAAATTATAGCAGATACGATTGTTCCTCTGGATAAAGGTCAGCGGGGATCTGCTGAAGGTTCATCGTACAGTGGAGCTGAGAACAATAATTATGAAAGTGGTAATAATACAGATGCAACACCCGAAGCTCAGATCGATGATATACCATATGATGACCCCTTTTAAAAATGGCATTTACTGCTT
>CAYNUG010000127.1:0-6272 GCA_964400545.1 uncultured Clostridia bacterium
AGAAGATTCCAGATCTTGTATCGTAGTGATAGTTTGCTTGTTGTTGATGATTATGCTCATCATCCGACCGAGATAAAGGCTACCCTTAACATGGCGAATCATGGTGGGTTCCGGAGGGTCATTGCTGTATTCCAACCTCATAGATTTACCAGACTTGAGAATCTTATGGATGAATTCGCTTCCTCATTTGATAGATCGGATATAGTCGTATTGGCAAAGTTATATAGTGCTAATCAAAAAGAGATCGCCGGTGTCAATAGCGGAGCGTTAGCGGAATTGATAAAGGAAAAGAATTGCTGCGAAGTGTTACATTTTGGTGTTAATGAGGATCTTGTGTCATATTTGAGAAAAGAAGCAGGATATGGTGATGCTATCCTTTTTCTCTCTGCTGGAGATTTGACAAAAACTGCTCATTCATTTGCGAAAATAATGGAGTCGGAGAATAAATGAAAAAAATGGCAGGGTATGGTCCTGTTTCCGAGATAGAATTTCTCAGGAAGAATAACAACAGGATGGTAAACAGACAGAAAAAGATCAGAACAATAAAGATCCGGAGTATTCACGTCTTTCTGATGATCATACTTTTTCTGATGTCCGGATACGCAGCATACTCGATCGGCAAATTTATGACCGGCTGGGATAAACTGAACATTCGTTCTTTTAAACTTATTAATACTCCGGTTTTCAGAAATGATCAGGTGAAAAGTATAATAAAAAGGTATGGCGGGAATATCCTGACGCTGAATACTAAAGGTCTGAGAAATGATCTGATGAGTATTAAAGAGATACGTGATGTTTCAATATCCAGAAAACTTCCTTCAACTATCGAAGTAAGATTAAATCTGAGGGAACCGGCTTTCCAATTTCTTTATCAGGGGAAGTATAATGTCATTGATAAGAAAGGTGTAATATTATCTGAGAATGGGAAAAAAGCAGAAGATCTTATGATGATAAGGGATATAACTCCGGAAGATCTTAAAGAAATATTTCCGGGACTTTCAGGCCTTGTTGACAGGAAAGATATTATTGAATACATCAGTTTTAAAGAACCTTATGGAACGGCATTGAAATTAAAGGGAACGAGTGAAATATTTTATACAGGAAATGAAGTTGATCTTTTGAAATTGAAGCAATATCTGAAAATTAGAAAAAAACTTGGTTATGATCCGGGAACAATCAAGAGTGTTGATCTCAGATTCAGGAATAGATTTTACCTGGAATTTGAAAAGGAGATAATCCAGAACAATGAAAAATAATTTTATAGTCGGAATAGATATCGGAACAAAAAAAATAAGTACTATCATTGGTCAGGTGAAGACTGAAGATGAGAGGGATGAGATAGAGGTTATAGGATACGGGATATCAGACTCTTCAGGGATAAAAAGGGGAGTTATAGTCGATATGAACAAAACTGTTGAAGATATCAAAAGGTCGGTGAAAGAGGCCGAGTTGACAGCAGGTGTCGAGGTTGAATCAGCATATATTAATATTTCCGGAAGTCATGTCCAGTCAATAAGTGCAAAAGGGAGCATCAATATCTCGGGTGGAAGGAACAGGGAGATAACAAAGGATGATGTTGACAGGGCGGTTACTCACGGGAGTAGTATTATGCTTCCCAATAATAAGGATATTCTTCATGTTCTCCCGCAGGAATTTATTATCGATACTCAGGATGACATAAAAAATCCAATCGGTATGACGGGAAACAGTCTTGAGGTGTATATACTTATTGTTACAGCATCAAAAGCTGCAACAAGGAATCTTCTGATCTGTCTGAAAAAAGCAAGGATCGATGTGCTGAAAATGGTACTTTCACACATAGCCACCGCAGAGGCGGTCTTGACTCCGGATGAGAAAGAGCTTGGTGTTGCTTTGATAGATATAGGAGGAGGGACTACAGATTTCTCAATCTATGAGAAAGGTGCTTTGAAATTTTCTTCTACTATCGGTGTCGGTGGATTTAATTTCACGAATGATCTTGCAATCGGGACAAGAACCCCAATTGATAAAGCAGAGATTATAAAAAGAAAGTATGGTATGGGGATGGATACGAATCTCAGGAATCAGAATATTGAAATACCAAGTGTGGGCGGAAAGAAGATGAGATTGATCAATCCTTCACTATTAACTGAAATATTAAAACCGAGAGCAGAAGAGATATTTGAAATGATAAGAAATAAGATCGAACAGGAAGGGCTCGAAAATAAAATAAATGCAGGAGTGGTACTGACCGGAGGTACTTCACAGCTTGATGGACTTCTGGAAGTAGCTGATGAGATATTCTCAACTCCGGTGAGAATTGGGAGACCTACAGGACTCGGAGGATTGATCGACAAGGTGAATACACCCGATTTCTCAACTTCACTCGGGCTTATCAAGTACGGATTGCTGGATATGAGGAACAGAGGTGTAATGCCCGATTCCTCAAGTGGTTTTTTTCAGAAGGTTAGGGAATTTATAGGATTTTAGGAGGAAAAATGAGTGATGAAGTTAAGATAACTTTAAAGAAAAAAAGAAAGGATGGAGCTATACTTAAAGTTCTTGGTCTGGGTGGAGGCGGTGGAAATGCCATAAACAGGATGATCGACGAGAACCTGTCCGGTGTGGAATTCATTGCAATTAATACTGATACTCAGGATTTGTCCAATATCAAATCCCCGTCACTTACCCTACAGATCGGAGAGAAGCTAACAAAAGGGAGAGGGAGCGGATCGAATCCGGAGATCGGGATGAAAGCGGCTCTGGAAAGCACTGAGATGATCACAGATATGCTTGAAGGATCTGATATGATCTTTATTACAGCAGGAATGGGAGGTGGGACAGGTACCGGAGCATCCCAGGTTATTGCAAATCATGCTGCTTCAATGGGGATTCTGACAGTGGCAGTAGTAACCAAACCTTTCGATTTTGAAGGAAAGCACAGAATGGAAACTGCCGAGAGCGGGATCAAAAGTCTCCTTGAAAGTGTTGATGCAATTATTGTTATACCTAATGAAAAATTGTTTGAGCTTGATGACGAGCAAATTCCTTTAAAAGATTCATATAAAAAGGTCGATGAAGTATTGTTGAGAGCAGTAAGGGGAATCTCTGATATTATAAATACATCGGGGATGCAGAATGTTGATTTCGCTGATGTGAAAACCACTATGGCTGAGAAGGGAATGACAATGATGGGCACGGGCGAGTCAAAGGGTGAGAACAGAGCAGAGGAAGCGGTCAATAAAGCGCTTAACTCACCGCTGCTTGACAATATTTCGATAAATGGCGCTACGGGGCTTCTATTCAATATTACAACTTCAGCGACAATGCCATTGAGGCGGGATGAATTGAAGGTTATTGCCGAAACGATCAATGCCGAAGTGTCACCGGATGTTAAGAGCAAATTCGGTGTTGTAGAAGATGATAATATGGGAGAAATGATCAGAGTAACAGTAATTGCCACTGGTTTTGAAAATGGTGGAAAGAAAAAACTTATTCCTAAAACAATGCGCGAGAATGATTTGTTCCCGGTTACTCCTCCGCAGATGAATTCGCCGCACAGGGTAGATACAGATAATGTTTCCAGCAAGGATTTTATGAGGAAGAACATTCCATCAAATATTCCTTATCAGTTTGAAAGATCAATTACTCCGGCAGATCTGGCCGATGTAAATCCAGGATATATAAATGAAGGAATATTTCCCGGACTGACAAAAAAGCATTCCGGTGAAAATGAAGAGGATGAATTGGACATACCGACTTTCCAAAGAGAGAAAAAATCGGAGTAACCTGTAATGATTGAAATAGATCTTCTCATTAAAAATGTTAAAGAATTAGTAAACCCTGCTTCAGATGAAGTGGTGAGAGGAAAGGAACTGAATTCTATAAGAATATCAAGGAACCTTTGGATAGGGTCAACCGGAGAGATCATTACTTTTCTTGGTTTTGAGAAGCAGTTTAACGAAAATTGTGTTCTTAAAAGTGGAGCCACAATTATAGACGGGTCAAAGTTTGTAGCTCTTCCGGGTCTGGTCGACCCTCATACCCATCTCCCTTTTGCTGATACAAGACAGGATGAATTCAGACAAAAACTTCAAGGTGTAAGTTATCAGGAAATAGCATCAAAAGGAGGCGGGATCAAAGGAAGTGTCCGCAAAACAAGAGAAATAAGTTTGGATGAATTAATTTCACAGAGTGAATGGCGTCTTAATATAATGCTGCTTTCCGGTAGTACTACCGTGGAAGCAAAAAGTGGGTATGGGCTTGATCTGGAGAACGAATTAAAACAGTTGGAAGCAATAAAAGTGTTGAATTCTTTTCATCCTGTAGATCTTGTACCTACCTTTCTCGGTGCACATGAAATACCCGAAGAATATTCCGGAAGGAATATGGATTTTCTAAAATTTCTTATAAATGATGTGGTCCCGAGAGTAAAAGATGAAGATCTGGCAGAATTCGGAGATATATTTTGTGAAGACGGATATTTTTCCTATGACGAATCGGAATACTATCTTGAAGAACTTAAGAAGAACGGATTTAAGTTGAAAGTTCATGCGGATGAATTCAGATCAAATAATGGAGCAATACTGGCAGTAAAGAAAGGGGCGGTATCAGCGGAGCACCTGATCGAAATAACGGATGAGGAGATAGGTGTTATTGCGGGATCGGATACGGCAGCAGTTCTGCTTCCGGGAGTTTCATTTTTTCTTAAGATGGATAAATATGCACCGATTAGAAAGCTGATTGAGGAGAATGCGATTGTTGCGCTCGGATCAGATTTTAATCCGGGAAGTTCCATGATCTCTTCCCAGTTTTTCATATTTCATCTGGGTATTTTTGAAATGGGTCTGACAATAGAGGAAGCTCTGAATACTGTAACAATAAATGCAGCATATTCGATAAACAGAGAGAAAAATGTCGGTTCTATCTGCATAGGGAAAAAAATGGATATTATCCTTGCCGATGTTCCCGACTACAGTTATCTTGCATATCATCTCGGTTTCAATCCATTTAAAACTATAATAAAATCGGGCGAAGTAGTTGTAGATGATGGAAATCTGAATTTTTGAATTTCAATAAAATTTTCCCTTTATGGTACAATTTCTCTAAAAATGGAGGATTTAATGATAAGATATCCGTCTGTTGCAGGAATGTTTTACTCGGGCGACAGACAGACCTTGAGAAGTGATGTTCAGAATTTTATGTTTACTTCGAAAGATAGGATAAAGGTAAAGGGATTAATATCTCCTCATGCCGGATATATATACTCGGGAAAATGTGCAGGGAAAGGTTACGGGTCGATAGAAATTCCTGACAGGATAATCATTTTCGGAGTAAATCATAATGGAATCGGACATCCAATGGCCATAGATGGTAACAATAAATGGAATACTCCTCTCGGGGATATTGAAATTGATAATGAATTGCGGGCTGCTCTTTTGGAGAAGAGTGAGGTTTTTAAGATAGATTCAATTTCGTCTTCAGAGGAACATTCACTTGAGGTACAGATACCTTTTATTCAGGTGCAAAATCCGGAAGCGAAGATCCTTCCTCTAACAATAGGAACACATGATAGAGAAATATTGAGGAAAGGAGGGCTTGAGATCGGGAAGATCATAAAAGATAGTAATGATGATATCCTGATGATTGCTTCGACCGATATGAGTCACTATATAAGTGCGGAGGAAGCAAGAATACTGGATTCTCTTGCAATTGAAAGAATAAAGGCACTTGATCCGGACGGGCTTTTTGAAATTGTATATTCGAAGAATATTTCTATGTGCGGGGTATCTCCGGTCTATATGATGATGACAGTGGCAAAAGTGCTGGGTGGAACAAAAGGTGAGGTAATTGAATATACTAATTCAGGGTATGCCAGTGGCGATTTTGACCAGGTCGTAGGGTATCTTAGTGCCTATATTGATTGATAATGTTGAAATTCTTATACGCCGATGAGTTAAAAAATATATTTACGGTTTATGGTACTTATTATGATATTATGACCCGGGATGGGGCAAAGGTTTCCTGCAGAAATATCCTTGAAATATTTAAAAAAAATTATTTTAATCTTTTACCGGATCCATTGACCATTTCCACATCAAAGCCTGATTCCATCTTTGTGATGATGAATCCCGGTTCTTCAGAACCGAAGCAGTTTGGATTTCGTGAACCGGTAATTCCCATTGCAGAGGTTCCGGCTAATCTTTCATCGCTTGAAATGGTATTTGCAAAACCTGATGTTACTCAATATCAGGTCATGAGGATCATGTCGGAGATGAATTGGGATCATGTCC
>CAYNUG010000128.1:0-6261 GCA_964400545.1 uncultured Clostridia bacterium
TGGCATCTTCCTGTGACCATATTGACCATGTTAAAACCCAAATCCCTTATGCGTTGACCGTTGCAGGGATAGCTCTGTTGGGAGGGATTCTCCTATTCTCTTTCGGAGTTCCTTATGTGATCACACTCGGAGTATCACTCTTATTCCTTATAATTATTATATACTTGTTCGGGAAAAAGATCTGACGCTTATAACACAAATCGAAAATACAGATAGATAGAGCTGAAACTTGTAAGAAAAATAATCCCTGCCCAGCTTAATACTAACATCCACCCCGGAGGTTTTGCATATTCAGGCATATTATTTCCCGTAACAACTTTAAAGTTCATAACAGCAAGTATCGGAGCGGTAAGAAAAGAGAGAGTTGTTGCCAGAGTAACCATAAAGACCATGCTGCTTTTCAACAAGCTTAACAATAAAATTGATCCCGATGCAACTATGATCATCCATACAAAATATAGATTGTTCCCGTATCTCTCCGTGGAATATTTCGGTAAAACTATTCCGGTCGTTTCTTTCATTACTCTTGAAAACGCATCCAAACATGTCAATGTAGTACTGAACATTGTTGCTATTGCAGCTATTGCGATTATATATCTGCTCCACTCCCCTATGCTCCCTGTAAAAAGAGAGATAAATTGTCCGGAAAATTCAGAACCGCTTCCAGACAATACTTCACCGGAACCAAACATAACCATTGCACCGAGAGAAAGAAACAGCAGTGAAATAACCGATGTTCCGATATATCCGAGGTTGAAATCAAAAAGGGTGGTTTTCAGATCTGGTTTGTAGCCAAGATCTTTCCTCTTTTCGATCGTCCAGATCGAACTCCAAACAGATATATCAATAGCAGAAGGCATCCATCCCATTAGAGCGATCATGAATGCTATACCCACAGGATTCCAGATATCTGGGACAACCGCTCCCGGTCTGACCTTTAACCCGAATTTTCCTATCGCAGCGAAAAAGGCAACAAACGTAGTGGCTGTCAAAATTACAACTATCACTTTCATAAACTTATCCAGGATTGAATATTTCCCGAGAATAAGGATTGCTGCAGAAACCAAAAGTATTATAAATGCGAAAACCAGAGGAGAAAAAAAACCACCCGCAAGCCAAGATACAAGCCCGGCAGTAACGATTGTCACAGCCGCCTGAATAGTGAACATCGTTGCAAAAGTCAGAACAATATAAAGGACCAAATAGAATTTCCCCATCTCCTTGTAACCTTCGATAAGTGTTTTACCGGTTGCAGCTGCATATCTGGTACCATATTCAAAAAATGGATATTTGAAAAGATTTGCAAGAACTACTATCCAAAGAAGAGCAAAACCATATTGGGCACCGGCTCTCGTTGACTGGACCAGATGAGAAACCCCAATAGCCGCACCAGCCCATAGAAGACCGGGTCCCAGATTATTAAGTAAATTCTGAAAGATCTTGATCTTAGATTTCATATTTTAATTTGATATTCTATTACATCTGTTAAAAATCTTCAACGGAACTGAAAATTATGTTATCATTCACTTTCAATTTATATTTCCAGGAGGAATAATGGCTGAACAGAAAGCTACAAATGTTGTCTGGCATGAACACAAGGTAAAAAGAGAAGATAGAGAAGGACTTCTAAACCAGAAAGGTACTCTTCTTTGGTTTACAGGATTATCGGCAAGTGGAAAATCCACTGTCGCAAACGAAGTTTCATCAAGACTCTTCAAATCAGGGAAACTTACATATGTTCTTGACGGTGATAACATAAGACACGGCTTGAATAAAAATCTGGGGTTTTCACCTGAAGACAGAGAAGAGAACATAAGAAGAATATCTGAAGTCGGAAATCTTTTCGTAGATGCAGGAATAGTTACGACTACTGCCTTCATCTCTCCATACAGAAAGGACAGAGATTTTGCAAGAGAAATTCTGGGAGAAGGTAGGTTCATTGAGATCTTTGTAAAAGCTTCTATCGATACTTGTGAAAAGAGACAGCCCAAGGGACTGTATAAAAAAGCAAAAAGTGGAGAAATCAAAGAATTCACCGGTATCTCTGCACCATATGAAGAACCTTTGAAGCCTGAAATAATTCTTGATGCTGATAATCAGTCGATCGAGGAAGAAGTTGAGACAGTTCTCAACTACTTAAAAAACAATAAGATCATATAATAATAAAAAAAAAATATTTTATTGTTGAAATTTCAGAGAACCTATATTAATTTATAGGTGTTGATTGTGTATCAACTATATGTCTAAAATTTCTGAAAGCACAGGATCACGTATCCTGTGCTTTTTTTTTATCCGGAACTATTTGAAATTACCTGATACAGAAAAGCTGCTATTATAGCAATAAGGTATATGTAAAAAACTATATTGAATATCATTCCTGCTGAACGGAAAATATTACTTTTTTTTATCCTGTTCTTAAATATATAGAGAATCCCAAGAACAAGCACAAAAATACCCGGCCTGAATCTCATCTTTTAATCTTAGATCTTTCGGGAATTTTCAACATACTTTACACCCCTCTCGTTTAAACCTTTCAGAACATAATCCAGACACCCTTTTTCCCTGCCAATGAATTCCGGAGGAGATATTCCGACATTCTTATACAATCCGTCTGCTAGTAGCCTCGCAACCACTGTAGCAGTATAACCCGTAGTTCTCGCCATTGAATGGATCATTGTCTCGGTATCGAATTCATCAAACAATTCATAAGTTACTCTGAGCCTTTCCCCATTCTTCTCACCCTCACAGATCACTCGCATAACGGTGATATCCCTGTCATCTTCTCCGAATTTCCATTGAGGTATCAAAAGTCTCGAACTCATGTCAAGAGGTGAGATGCTGTTTCCATTAAAGTCTAATTTTTTTTCATTGAAGAAACCCATCTCCTTCAGAAGTACTATCTTTTCAAGGTGTCCCGGATACCGGAGAGTTTTTTCCTTCATAGTTTTTCCTTTCAATGTGTATGCAAGAGTTCTTAATCCGTCACTGTTAAATGCTTCAAGAGTCCCTACTCCTGCAAATTCCACATATTCCGGTTCGGTCAAAGGTTCTTTTATAACAATTCTTCCGTTCTCGACCAGTCTTGCCGGGCGTGTGTACTCTTCAATAACATCAATTGGTGAAAAAACAGCTTTGTATTGAAAAGGGAGTGTCCTTGCCACAGGCAACCCTCCTACAAAGATAACAAGTGAATTCAGATCATCCATATCAGATTCCAAATAACCCGCCAACATGTTGCTCATTCCGGGGGCAACTCCGCAGTCTACGATCGCTCGGACTCCTCTCTCTTTTGCCAGTTCATCGAGAAGAAAAGGATCCTCCGGGAAAAAAGCAATATCCACTACATCTTTTTTCGATTCAATTACTGTTTTCAATGTTTGAAAACCCATAAATCCCGGTACAGCACTTATCACCATATCCTGGTCTTTTATGTTATCTATAATATTTGCTTCTACGGAAAGATCAGCTTCAATAGTTTTAACCGAATACCCTTTATTCAATGAATCAAGCCTGCTTTTATCTTTGTCCACTACGGTTACATTAAAATTTTTGTCTTTTGCAAGATCAATTGCCATAGGTGTACCAACAAGACCTGCGCCCAATATAATTATATTCATTTTATCTCCTTTGATTTTTTCTATTACTTTCACTTAAAGGAGACGTTTCAGAGACCATTGAACCTGTTAAGATATGTGATCATCGAAAAGAGATATGATTTGTTTCTAATCTATCTGCTCCTGGTCAAAACTTAACAACAATTTATTTACTGCTTTCCGTGCAACAGCTCTGGGAACAACTCCCCTAAATCCACCCGATATCACTTCCATTTCTGCAGGTAATATAAAAAGCGAAATAGCCCGGTAAACAAAGTTTGTTCTTACCCATGCTTCCAACTTAATTTTAGAACCGACCTGTTCTATTTTAACCATCATAGGTGCTACAAGAAAACCTACACCTTTTTGATATATTTTTCCCCCGCCCATTTCTTCCTTCAATTTGTATTTATTCTCTTCTGCCCATTTATTAACAACAGGCCATATGTCACCATTATATTCAAATTCAATAAAAGTTCTTTTTTTCATTTCCCCCCTTTTTCTTTCATAAATTAACAACAGCAGAAATTATTGTCAAGAAAAATAAGTATCTCATAAAGAGTGCCGGAGAAAATTGATGAGAACCGGATCTCCTTTTAAATTCTCATATTACCGATCAGTATTTTTCATTTGTCGATCTTAACCTTAGTATCAACTTCAAAAAAACGATAATCAGTATATTTATAAACCACTTTACTCCTTTCCCATGAAGAAACTCCTAATAACCTTTTTAAAACAGGTCCTCCGTGGTATCTTTCATTTATCTTTACGGAAGTTGGGAACCTCAATCCGCCCCTCTTGATACCGAAATCAATTCTACATTTAACATCCAAAATGCTCCCCAACTGTTTTGAAAGTTTCAACATATTTTTGAATCCTCCGATAGAAACTGGATTTACAACTATTCTCATTACTGAATAATCACTTTTATCGATCCAAACTTTGCCGTATATCGAATTGATCTCATCCAGTTTATCCGGGAATACTTCAATAACCGCTGCATTTTCACCGGAAATTTTTTCATCTTTTATTAACCTGAACTTAAAATTATTTCTGTTTAGAATATCAAATATTGCCAACGGGGTCATAGCTATCTTTTTTGAAATAAAAGAATCAGCTTTTAATACAGATTTTACATCACTGTCCACGATCTTCCCTTTTTTCATCAATTTTCTCTGTTCCTTTGTCTCTCCCCTGTTACTAATAAGCTGATAATCGAATACAAATCTTTTACCAATTTTCTTTATGGGATTCCCCTCAAATTCCCCGGGAATTCTTTTATTTATCGAAATCCCGGTTCTCGGATCATAGGTTCGGACAATTTTCTTTTGCACTGCAGTAAAAACTTTTACCATCTCCCGTACATCTTCTTTGCAGATAAAATGAAAAACGGAATCCTCAAGTTTATTACAATATTCCGTCACTCCTGAAAGGACGTTCTTCAATTCCGTACTTTGCAATTCTGACATTTTATTCATCTGTTTATTGAATTTTTCATCAAGTTTAATAAGATTCTTCATGAATTTATCTTTTATATCGATCACTCCTTCCACAAAGGCAGTATTGTTCTTTTCATCCACTATTACAATTTTATAGTTTTTTATATCGTTCTTTACTTTGAGATTCAACAATTTCCCCGGGATCATTATTTTTTCAGTAACAACTTGAGTAATTTCTCCTTCTTCGTTGGCAGAACAAACATAAAAAATATCCAAATATTTTCTTTCAGGATTGACCGGAAATTTGATCTTATAAACGGTAAGATCTTTCTCGACTTTTTTTGATACTATATCAAATCCCCTTACTTTCAGAGGCGGTTTAAAATATGAATTCCTTTTTACAAGATTCAGTGCCAGAAGTTCTTTCTCCAGGCTGCTCATATCGCTGTACGTTTTACTTTTCTCAAGAATTTTAACCGAATGAACGGAGATCCCTTTTCTGACAGTTTCAATGATCAGTCTTCCAATTTTCCCGGCGAAACTATCCTGAACAGGGAAAGCGATCTCGTAATAGGCTTTGTTGATTTTTGCGAGCCTTTTTGTTAAATCCTCCTTGTTTCCTCTGAAGTATTTCCCCCCTGATTCAGAAGAAAGATACTTTAGAGCATCGGTACCGGTTTTGATTATCGGTACAGAAGAATACGATGGGACATCCGCATTACCTCTGTTGAAACCCGTAGGATCAATAATAAAGATTACTGCACCACTTCTTCCCATATAATCGGCGGATATTTTCAATTTTCTGTAATATTCTTCCCTGGTATGTTTTCCACTACGAAATGAGAAACCTTCAGAAAAAAGATACACAAACTTACTATCAGTTATCTGGTTCAATGATAAATAGAGAGTTTCAAAAGAACTGAAAAAACTTTCATCCGCCTTTTTTAATCCTGATACAAAATTATCAGTTAAAAATGACATGTCTTTTCTTGAGAGCTTTGCTCCTCTTTTGCCGGAGACCTGAGATCTGCCGGCTATTGCAGAAGGGATTCCGGGATTCTTTGCTATCGGATTCAGTTTCACTACTTTAGAAATAATTTTGGTTAAAACTTCCGTATCATTTGTGGGTCCCCCTTTATACTGAAGTCCTGCATACGGTTCCACCAGCATCACAACAAATTTCGTGCTGTCAGCCCCCCGCTTGATCAGATCCTTTGCAATATCCTTGG
>CAYNUG010000129.1:0-5507 GCA_964400545.1 uncultured Clostridia bacterium
TTGATTACTCCAGGATACATCCGAAAAAGAATATGTATTCACCAGCACTGAGAATGAACCTCTTCTCTATCACATCTCACAGAGGGTGTGGAGGAGGATGTTCATTCTGTTCAATCTCATTAAGTGAAGGCAAAAAAGTGATCTCAAGATCTGCAGAATCGATAATCGGTGAAATCAATCTGCTCAAGAAGCATAAGGAGTGGCGGGGTGTGATCTCAGATATAGGAGGACCTTCGGCGGAAATGTATGGTTACAAATGTGAAGTCTTAAACTGTATAAAGAACTCCTGCCTATTCCCGGAGAATTGTCCTTCTCTAAAGATCGGCTCAGATTACCTGCAACTTCTCAGAAAAGTAAAAAAAATCAAAGACATCAAAAAAATATTTATCGGTTCAGGTGTCAGGTATGACAGTCTTATAACCAATGAAGAATTGCTCGAAGATATACTGAATTATCACTCAGGGAAATTCCTGAGGATTGCTCCCGAACATACGGAAGATCACATCCTGGACCTGATGAGAAAACCTCATTTCGAAATACTGGAAAAATTTATAGGATTATTTTCGACAATTAATAATAAAATCACAAGAAAGATCAATATTGCTCCATATCTGATCATAGGTCACCCGGGCGAAACTTTCGATGATATAAGGATCATGAAAAAGAAACTTAGGTCACTAGAGATAAACACGACCGACGCGCAAATCTTCACACCAACTCCGGGGACATTTTCAACAGCTCTATACTATTCAGAGGTTACACCCGACGGGAAATCGCTGTTTGTTGAAAAAAATATTAAAGAGTTAATAAGAAGAAAAAAATTTCTATCGGAATAATTCCAGATTTAAAATTCTGAATACAATAATATTTTCACAACTCCATTTTCCTTAATCTTGCTACTCTTTCCTCGATTGGTGGATGGGTTGAGAATATTTTCAGAAGGCTTTTTCCCGAAAACGGATTAACAATGAACATATGCGCTGTCTGTTTTGTGGCTTTCATCGGTATTTGCTTTGAATATCTCCCGAGTTTTTCCAGTCCGGAAGCAAGTCCCTCAGGATTATTTGTAAGATGAGCACCTCCGCTGTCAGCTTTGAATTCTCTTGATCGTGAAATAGCCATCTGAATAATAGTGGCAGCAAGCGGTGCAAGGATAGCCATAAGGATAAGACCCAGAGCCCCACCATGGTCATCATCATCACTCCCGCCTCCAAAAATTGCAAACCATCTCATTTGGTAAGCAAGGAACATTATTGCCCCGGAAATAGTTGCAGCAACTGTAGATATCAAGGTATCCCTGTTTATTATATGTGTCAGCTCATGAGATATGACACCTTCGATCTGTGCATCACTCATAAGATCGATCATTCCTCTTGACAGAGCAACAGCGGAATGGGAGGGATCTCTCCCGGTCGCAAATGCATTAGGAGAATCCTGGTTGAGAATATAAAGTTTCGGCATAGGAATATTCGCTTTTTCAGTTAATTGCCTGACCATCCTGAATATATGGGGAAAATCTCTTTCTGATAGCTCGGCAGCACCGTACGCTTTCAGAACGATCTTATCTGAGAACCAGTATGCTCCAACATTCATTATTGCAGCAAAAATGAAGGCAATAATCATCCCGCTCTCACCACCTGCATACCCTCCGATAAGGAGGAACAGACCTGTCATAGCTCCGAGCAAAAAGACTGTTTTAATATTATTCATCTTCATTCTCCCTTTTTAATATACATCTATTTTATATTTAATCATTTTTTCCTGTCAACTTAAATGCAATTGAAAATCTCTTTGTTACTTAAAAAACAAAAATATAAAAAATCCGTATAATACCTTTTAAAATGTATTATAGTTGTAACATCATTTTTTGATTAAAAAGGAGTGAACATGAAAAGAGTTATTGTTTTTATCGTTGTTATCTTTACCCTGGTCTCTTTTTCTCAGGCAGACGAAGGGATGTGGATGTTATCTCAACTGGAAGCACTCAACCTCAAAGCTGAAGGATTCAAGATCTCCATTTCAGATATTTTTGACCTTAACAATCCGAGTATTTCCGATGCAATAGTTCTCCTCGGAGGAGGAACATCTGAATTGATCTCACCAAACGGTCTGCTATTGACAAACCATCATGTTGCTTTCGGTGCCGTTCAGAGAGCTTCCACAAAAGGAACAGATTATATTACAAACGGTTTCCTTGCAGAAACATACAAGGACGAGATCGTTGCTCCCGGCTATTCAGCTCAGATACTGCAGAAAATGGAAAATATCACACCACGATTTGCCAAATATCTTAAGATCAAAGATCCTGTCAAAAGAGAAAAAGCAATAGATAGAAAGATCCAATATATTACTGAAAAGATCGAAAAAGAAAAACCGGATATAAATGCAACAGTTGCACGTATGTACAGCGGGAAGCAATATATTCTTTACATATACAAACGTTTTGACGATATCAGAGTTGTTTATGTACCACCCTCTGCAATCGGAAATTACGGTGGAGATATTGACAACTGGATGTGGCCCCGTCATACGGGTGACTTCTCTTTTATGCGTGTCTATATGGCTCCGGACGGAAGCGGAAGGAAATATAACAAGGAAAATGTTCCGTACAAACCAAAATACTGGCTGAAGATCGCAAAAGATGGATTGAAAGAAGGTGATCAGACATTTATTATGGGTTATCCGGGATCAACAACAAGATACAGGACATCCTGGTCTGCCGAAGAAAATCTGAAATACTCAAACCCGGCAAAAATAAAATATTTCGGTGAAATAATAAAGCTTCTGGAATCATTCTGGAAAGATTCGCAGATCGCAAAAGCAAAGCTTGCCGGACTTGATAAGGGCTTGAACAATAGTATGAAATATTATCAAGGCATTGTTGACGGAATGATCAAAATGAATTTCGTTGAAAATAAAATCAAATTTGAAAAAGAATTTACCGAGTTTATAAGCAAAAAAAGATCGTTACGAAAAAAATATGGGAATATCCTCCCCATGATCGGGAGCGAATATAAAAAATTATCTCTTACAAGAAAAAGAGATTTTGCTACGGGTTACCCATTCCGACTTGGAGGAACAATCCTCAATATTGCTCGGAATATATATTTCACCGTTAAAGAGAGAGAAAAACCTATAAAAGAGAGGGACCCTTTCTTTTCCGAAAAAGATATAAAAAGGATGGTGAGCAGACTTAAATACAGTTATATGTCATTTTATGAGCCCTCCGACAAAGCAATGTTTATGAAGGCAATGAACTTTATCGATGGTTTAAAAGAAAACAATAGAATAAAGGGGCTGGAATATATTCTGAAGAACAAAAATAAGAACCTGAAAAATTTCACTGACAATGCATATAAAGTTACGAAATTAAAAGATGTGGAGTTTGTTAAATCTCTTTATTACAAATCATCAAAAGAACTGGAAGCACTGAATGATCCATTTATTGATATTGCTAAAAACACTTATTCCGAATTTGAAGCGATCAAGAAAAAAAATGAAAAATTCGGTGCAGTAATTTCCGGATTGAGGAAAAAGTATATATCCGCCCTTTACGAATGGAAAGGCAATAAACTTTATCCGGATGCGAACAGAACCATCAGATTCTCCTACGGAAGGGTAAAAGGATACAACCCGAGGGATGCAGTTTTGTATAAGCCATTTACATTTATCAAAGGAATGCTGGAAAAAGACACAGGGAAAGTACCCTTTAACATGCCAAAAAAAGTGAAAGATCTTTTTGCTGCAAAAGATTTCGGAAGATGGGCATTCACAGGGAAGAACGATGTCCCGATCGCCTTCCTTCATACAGTTGACAGTACTGGAGGCAACTCAGGCAGCCCTGTTATGAATGCTAAAGGGGAATTGATCGGGATCCTCTTTGACGGAAATTACGAATCTATGACAGGTGACTGGCAATATGACCCTTCTATTCAGAGAAGTATCTCAGTTGATATTAGATTTGTGATGTTCATAACTGAAAAACTGGGAAAAGCAGATAATATCCTTAAGGAAATGGGATTGAATTAGACATTCTCCCCTGTTAACTCGTTAAGTTTATTATTGTTTCTTTTTTTGGATCGCTGTTCCGGGTATTTTCAATGCATCATTTTTTTTAGGATTTGCATGTTCTATCTGAAACTCTTTCGAATTGATCCCGGAATGGCATTCACCACATTTTGACCCAGCGATCATCTTCTGAATTGCCCCATTCTTGACGGGATGGGTCTTAACTCCTTCCGCGAATTGTTCTGTGGTTTCTTTCATCGGAGATTCTTTTTTTTTATCATTGGAACATGATGTGATAAAAAAAACCAAAACAAAGATTGACACTGTTAACACCGAAGTAAATCCGGATTTACTTTTCTTAGCTGCAGGATCTGTTATTTTTATTCTTTTCATGTTTCTCTCTTATTAATCAAAGTATAATTGTATCTGAATTCACTCTAATGTCAAAAAGCTGATTGAAAATAAATCCTATTTTTCCCAGACTATCCCTTTTTTTCCATGTGTTGAATAAAAGGAAAACCACATCTCATAATAGCCGGGAATAAGTCCTTCTGGTGACATAACAAAAACCACTCCGCCAAGCTTAGTTAACTTATATTCTTTGCCGTTGATCTTCTTTTTATAAATACTATCATCAAATTTTGATATTCTTACAGCAACAGATTTACCCTCAACTTTAAACACATAGAACAGTTCCTTTACCGGGAAATCCTTATTGATCTCATGGACAGGGAACATTATACGATCAATAAGATTATAATTCCCGTAAGGGTAACGAGAATAATCTCTCTTGAATCCGGTATCGGTACTCAAAACCATCGAGTTCGGGAATTGTTTTTTTAACTCTGAAAAAGAAACAAGCTGCATATCTATAAGTTTTAATTCCTTTCCCATATTCTTTCCTACCGCACATCTCCCTTGCGACTGGGGCCAGAGTGAATATGAATTTTTATCGTACATCACAAGATTTGAGTTCAGGAGAGTTCCGCTAACGCCAAATTT
This sequence comes from uncultured Clostridia bacterium, assembly GCA_964400545.1. Taxonomy (GTDB): domain Bacteria; phylum Acidobacteriota; class Aminicenantia; order UBA2199; family UBA2199; genus UBA647. Next base: position 5,011 of record CAYNUG010000129.1, read on the forward strand.
CAATATTTCATCACCGACCTGCCTGTTAAAAACCATACCGGTTCCACACAGAGGACAGAAAGAAACAACATAGTGAAGATCATCAATCGAATCATTAACTATCTCATGCCAGACGAGGATATTGTAAGGATAATATTTAGTGACCCCTTTATGTGTAACAATTATTCCCATTGTATCATCTCCGATCTTTGAGTCCTTAATTGAAACAAATCCCGGATCGTTAAGTGCAGGGATACAATCGGTTTTCGGACAACCTGCATACAGCTCTTTCAGATCGATCAGTGTTTTGGAAAAATCCACCTTTTCAAGTCCGTTAACAAACGTATATGGTCTTAAGACCCTCTTTCTCTGTTCTTTCCCCGAAGCGGGCAGGAACAGCAAGATCAACAATGAAATGTATAATGTTTTTTTCAAAATAACCTCCATATCTTTAATTTTCTTATACGAAAGATTAAATCCTAAAGTTATGAAGGAATGGAGACAGTGTTCCCATTCTC
>CAYNUG010000129.1:5517-6240 GCA_964400545.1 uncultured Clostridia bacterium
TTAATTAACTTTAAAAAAAAAATGCAATCCGATATAATTAAAAAAAAATGGAAGTCAATGCACAACTTGAAACTCTAAAATTGATCAGGCATCTGGGTTCCGGTGGATTTGCTCAAACCTGGTTAGCTGAAGTTTCAGACCAGGATCTTATAGATGAGTGGGGAAGCAACCAAGTCGCAATAAAAATACCCCTTGACAAAGCCAAAACAAAAATCTTGAAAAAGGAACTGATCCTGGCCGGAAGCCTCAACCTTCAACTGACTAAAATGGAGTCATCCAACATTGTAAAATATTTTGGATTTGAGATTTTTGACGGGAAACCGGTAATGGTCATGGAGTATATCAACGGCGGAAGCCTAAGAGAAAAAATCGGGAAGATCGGTCACCGGAAAAAACTCGAGTTGAATTATACTTTGAAAATTTTAGAAGGTATTCTCAATGGTCTTAAAATAATTCACAAAAAAAGAATCATTCACAGAGATATTAAACCCGAGAATATTCTGCTTTATAAAGATACGCCGAAAATCGCAGATCTCGGTATTAGTAGAATGCTAAATGATGGAGAAATGGCATCTACTGCAATCGGGACCCTGTTTTATATGCCTCCGGAACTTTTACGTGGGAATTCCGCAACATATAATGTAGATCTGTGGTCGTTAGGAATGACAGCATATGAAATGCTGTATGGAGAATTCGCTTTCGGAATAACTCCGGGTATGCCTC
>CAYNUG010000130.1:0-6189 GCA_964400545.1 uncultured Clostridia bacterium
CTTTTTCCCAATTGAAATAATCGATCAATTGAGGAACCTTCTGCATGATATTGGAGAAAAACCTATAATTGTCAGATCATCAAGTCTTCTCGAGGACAGTTTTGATGCAGCATTTTCAGGTAAATATAAAAGTCTTTTCTTGGCTAATATAGGCTCTGATGATGAAAAATTGAGTTCTCTCCTTGATGCAATATCAGAGATCTATGCAAGTATTTTCGGACCTGACCCCATTGAGTACCGAAAAGAGAGAGGACTTATTGATTTCCAGGAAGAGATGGGTATTCTAATCCAGGAAGTTGTCGGGAACCGTGTCGGTGATTATTTCTTCCCAACGTATTCCGGGGTTGCATTCTCTAATAATGAGTTCCGCTGGTCACCGAGAATTGATCGGGAAGACGGAGTTATAAGGATGGTAGTAGGACTTGGAACAAGAGCTGTTGACCGGATCGGAGATGATTATCCTTTTCTGGCATCACCAGGCAAACCCGGATTGAGAGTAAATATCTCTTATGAAGATAAGATCAGGTATTCACAAAAGAAAGCTGATGTTCTAAATCTTAGAACAAACGAATTTGAAACCATAGATATTTCAACTCTTATAAGAAAATATGGAGATAAAATCAAAAATATTGAAGACATCATTTCTATCGACAATAACAAAGAACTAACTCCTCCCATCGGGATCATGTTCGATCCTTCATCATCAGATTCTGTTGTAACTTTCCAGAAACTTACAGATTCCCAACAATTCTTAAAAAAAATGGACAAGATCCTTAAAATTCTAAGAAATGCATTCAATTCTCCGGTAGATGTTGAGTTTGCCAGCGACGGAGAGAAGCTTTTTATTCTCCAATGCCGTCCTCAGGCATACTACGATACGGGAAAAGACCCGATAATCCCAGAAAATATAGAAAGCAAAGATATTGTTTTTAAGACAGACAAGTTTGTTACTTCCGGAGTAATTAAATCCATAAAATATATGGTTTGTGTAATTCCTGAGGAATATAATTCACTTTCATCTGAGGAGAAAATGAAAAAGACTGCCTTCATTATCTCATTATTGAATAAAAAACTTCCTGCAAAAAAATTCATTCTGATAGGACCTGGAAGATGGGGAAGTCGTGGAGATATTAAGCTTGGCGTTCAGGTTACATATAGTGATATATTCAATACCTCAATGCTTATAGAACTTGCATACAGCAAAGACGGATATACTCCTGAATTATCATTCGGCACTCATTTCTTTCAGGATATGGTCGAATCTAATATCAAATATCTTCCTATTTATCCGGATAGAGATGGAACTGTTTTTGATTGTAACAGATTGAAGAAATTACCGAATCATCTTGTGGATTTTTATCCTGAAGACAGGTCACTGGATAAAGTTGTCAAAGTTATATTTTCGGAGGATATGAAAATAAATTCTACAATTTCAATTCTCATGAACGGAGAATCCGATACCGCCGTAGGATTCCTTGAAAACGAATTTTTAGATCAGGTTTAAATCATGGTCTAATTAACTTACAATTTTCCGACCCTATATTACTTTATGATTTTTTCCTACTTTTACAAAGGCTTCAATGGCCTTATCAAGATGCTCTCTCTCATGGGCTGCTGATATTTGTACTCTGATTCTTGCTTTTCCTTTTGGTACAACCGGGAAGAAAAATCCCACAACATAAATCCCCTCACTATATAAATCTGTTGCCATATCCTGAGCAAGCATTGCATCATTTTCAAATTCTCCCAACATAATGGGAACAATGGGATGTATTCCATCAATTATCCTGAAACCTGCTTCAGTCATTTTTTTTCGAAAATATAGAGTATTTTCTATTAATTTTTCTCTAAGATCATTACTCTTCCCGACAATATCAAAAGCCTTAATTGCTGCAGAAACTATTGAAGGAGCAAGAGTATTGGAGAATAAATAAGGACGGGATTTCTGTCTCAACATTTGAATTATCTCCTTTCTTCCCGTAGTGAATCCACCGGATGCCCCTCCCATAGCCTTTCCCAAAGTTGAAGTAATTATATCTACTTCTCCGAGCACATCGCAATATTCAATTGAGCCCCTACCCTTCTTTCCCAAAAATCCTGTTGCATGAGAATCATCCACCATAACCAGGGCATCATATTTCTTCGCCAGTTCGACGATCTCTTTAAGTCTGGCAATATCACCATCCATAGAAAAAACTCCATCTGTAGCGATCATTATATTTCTGGCAGGTTTTGGTTCCTTGGATAATCCTGGTCCCTCCCAAATATCCATTCCGAGTCTTGCCCTTTTAATGATCTTTTCAAGGTATTCCATATCAGAATGATCGTAAATAAACCTTTTTGCTTTGCATAACCTTATCCCGTCAATTATACTTGCATGATTTAATGAGTCGGTTATTATAGCATCATCAGGACCGAGTATTGTCTCGAATAGACCTCCATTTGCATCAAAACAGGAAGAATAAAGAATAGTATCCTCTGTTTCATAGAACTTTGAAATAGATTCCTCAAGTTTCAAATGAATATCCTGTGTTCCGCATATAAATCTGACGGATGCAAGTCCAAATCCATGAGTATCAAGAGATTCTTTGGCAGCCTTGATAAGCTCAGGATGATTTGCTAAACCCAGATAATTGTTGGCACAAAAGTTCAACACATCCTCGGGGTTTTCACCTTTTGGATATGAAACCTCTATTAAGGGTTTCTGATCACTCAGGATGATCCGCTCCTCCTTACATAATCCACTGTTTTTTATATTAATTAACTCCTGCTGGAAATCGAATCTTATCCTCTGGTACATTTTTCCTCCAATAAAAATAATTATATAATATTTTTTGATAAATAAAACCCTTTTCAAAACCGGACCATTGTCTGAACTAATTAATTTATATATCCCAGACTTTTCAGAGCTGCCTTATCTTCCTCAGATAGGACTGTATGTTTGATCTTCCCTGAATTTCCTGATCTTATAATAAATATGGAGCCATGGGAGGATTTATAAAGCATAAGAGATTTATTCAGTCTGGAAACATCTATCTTTTTTTTGATCAACAGATCACCCGACGAGGACACTGACAAATTCAGATTCTTCAGTTCCTTTAACTCTTTATTCAAACGAAAGAATATTTCCTTTTTTTTATTATTCAAACTTACTCTGAATTTTATAACATGATTATCTTTATCCTCAACAAGCCTGTCATCTTTGTCAAAATTCAACACGAATGGTAATTCCTTCAAAACAGATCCGGTATCAATAATTCCTGAAAAAATATTCTTTTTTTTATCTGAAGTGGAAATGAACACTATTCTAAGTCCGGAAATATTCTTCTTTGCATACTCATTGACCCCGGATCTGAACGTATCAACTGATATTTCTTTATTTACTTTATTAAGTTCCTTTTCAAAAAGATCATGAAAATCAGACTTATCTTCTTTAAAATTATAAAACTGCTCATTAATACTTATCCATCTTTTAGCTTTAGTGATCGGTTGGAACAAATATGGAGATATATATTTGTGACCATCTTTAATAAATGCAAAATGGTGGGTCGATCCTTTCCGGGTCTCAATAATGATATCTCTGTGTTTAATCATCTTATTGTTCTTCTTTTCTTTAAGTACTTTCAAAATACTCCTTCCATATCTTAAAAATTGTGCCGGTATCTTGATCAAAGCAATTTCCATTATTGTGGAAGCGATATCAACAGAGCTTACGGTAATATCGGACATACTTCTTCCTTTAATTTTCGATGGATAACGTATTATCATGGGTACATTGATCAACTCTGAATGTAACTGGTGGTAGTGGCCGAATGAACCGTGTTCCTTAAACTCTTCACCATGATCACTTGTAATAATTATTACTGAATTATCATAAAGTCCCTCTTTTTTCAAAAAAGCTGTTAGACGACCTATATTTGAATCTACATAATTGATGCCAGCATCGTATAGATCAATTACTCCATTTTTTATTTTTTGACTCATTTTTACAGAAGGGTTACTGAATTTTCTCAAGAACATTAATTTACCGTATTTAAACCACCTTTTCTTTGAAACATCCACTCCAAATTTTTCAGCAAATTTTAATGGTGGCCGATAAGGCCAGTGTACATCAAAATAATGGATAAACAGGAAAAATTTCTTTCTTTTCTTTTTTTTTATCCATTCTAAAACTTTATCAGTTATCTCATCGGCTTTTTTCTGTATCTCATTTGAATAAACAGAAAACCCCCTGGAAAAACCGTAAAAACTTTGCAGATAGATCGCAGAAAAGAATCCTCCGGTTTCATATCCGGATCGTTCCAGGACCTCAGTAAATGTTACTTTGGTATTATCCAGGATCCTGTTGTCCATATCAACATTGTGTACAGATGGGGGCAAACCGGTAAACATGCTCATATGTGATGGAAGGGTCCATGGAGCAGCTGAAAAAGAATTTTTAAACACAATCCCTTCAGAAGCAACTTCATCAATAAATGGTGTGGTATCTCTTTTATAACCATAAACACCTATATGATCCTGCCTTAAAGTATCAATGGATATTAGAATAATATTTGGCCTTTCTTTTACTAAAAAAGTTTTATACAGTATAAATGCAGACAGTACAAGAAGAAAAAATAAAATGATTGAAATAACTTTTTTCATAATTTCAATTTAGCATTAAAAGAGTGCTTAATCAAATAAAATTAAGATCATTTTTTGAAATAATTGTCAGATCTGAAAATCCTGAAGAAAAGCATTTTCAGCATTGTATAAAAAGCTTTAACACCATCCTTCCAATTTATTTTTTTACCCTCGGAATAAGTTCTCCCATGATAAGATATACCAACCTCATAGATTCTAAGTCCCTTGATTCTTGAAAGCTTAAATGTTACTTCAGGTTCAAATCCGAATCTGTTCTCATTGAATTTTATTCCTTTTATAACACTACTTCGGAATACCTTATAACAAGTTTCCATGTCCGATAAATTAAGGTCGCATATCATGTTTGAGAAAAGTGTAAGCAACCTGTTCCCGACAGAATGCCAGAAATATAGAACCCTTTTTGCTTCTGTTGTCATGAATCTGGATCCATATACAACATCCGCTTTCCCATCCAGAATAGGCCCCAGTAGTTTAGGGTATTCTTTAGGATCATATTCAAGGTCCGCATCCTGAATGAGGATTATATCCCCACTCGCTTCATCAATACCCCTTCTAACGCAAAATCCTTTCCCACTGTTCCTTTCGTTTTTCAAGACCTTAATACTATTGAATTTTTCAGAAAGGTTCTCTGCAATTTGAAATGTATTATCTGAAGAGCAGTCATCAACAATGATTATCTCCTTTTTCAGTTTGAGTGGGACACCGAGAACTGTTTCAACTATTTCGGCAAGAGTTGCCTCTTCATTATATGCAGGAATTATTATACTGAGTAATTTCATTTTTTTCTAATTAAATTGATATCATTAAGGAATAAAAAAATCAATCCAAATTATTATCGACATCCAAACGATCAACTAATGAAAGATAACCTGTAAAAACAGCTCTAAAATCTACACCCTTCGAGCATGAATCCTGACAATATCCACAAAAAAGACACACAGAGATCAATTCTTTTATCTGCTGACTCTCTGAAAGATGTCCTGCCATTACTTCTTTTATAAGATTAATTTTCCCTCTTGGTGAATTTGGTTCAGTAAGTTCGATCTCATATACAGGGCAAGAGCTGTTGCAGCTTCCACAAAGAGTGCAAATAGCGGTCTGGTCATTTAGGAGTTTTATCTCTTTTTTAAATTTTTTCACTGCTTTTCTATCAGTTAGATATCTCATTTAGCTGATCTGAGATCTTCTTAATAACAATATCCCATGAATAAAATCTCTTTACATATTCATAACCCATTTCCCCCATTGCATCTCTTTTTCTTTTATTCTTATAGATTCTGTTAAAACTTTCAAGGAATTCCGTAGCATTCCCAAACGGTAATCCACCACCGGATGCTTCTATATGCTCCATTAATACACCACAGCTCCTGTTAACAATTACAGGTGTCTTCTGGGCGAAGGATTCAAGTGTCGTAATTGACAAACTCTCTAAAGGCGAAGGTTGAACTGAGCATATTGCTCCTTTGAATGCAGACACTTTATCTTTCTCAGAAACATATCCCACATATTTAATTCCGTCAAAATCCGGGATATCCATCAATTTTT
>CAYNUG010000131.1:0-4087 GCA_964400545.1 uncultured Clostridia bacterium
ATATGGACGTAGATTTAGGACCCATCGTTATTCCTAGGTAAACTTCTTTCTCCATTATTTATAATATTAGTATAATTTAGTTTACTATTCAAATTTATATTTCAACAAAAATCAATTCCGTAAACATAAATAATAAAAAAAATACAAATAATTGTTGAAATATAAATTTTATAAATTATAATTATATTATGAATAAAGTTTTCGAACTAGAAAAAAATAAGATTAGGGATATTTTTAGGAGAAGATAAAATGAATAAACTAAAACCAGAAGTGAAGAAGCATGATCCAGTTTTACAAAAATTGAAGTATTGCAAAATGGAAGATTTTCAATTAGGTATCATTGAAATATTAAAAAAATCTGAATTAAAACTAAATATTTGGATGGATTATTTTTTTGCCATTAAATCTGTTAGTGGAATATCATTTAGTTCTCTAATAAATTATAGAACTTCCTTTAAGCATTTTAAAAAAGTTTATCATAAAAGATTTAAAAGCTATAATTTAAAATATTGGAATAGACAAATAACCCAAGATTTTGTTGATAAATTAAAGGACCAATATTCACCATATACAGTTGAATCATATTTTACAGCACTTAAGTCTCTTGCTTCATGGATAAAAGATTATAGGAATGACATATTTCAATATGATATTCCTTTTGACAATATCAGTTTACCAATAAAAAAAGTAAGAGAATCAAAAGCACTAACGAAAACTGAGATTGAAAAAATTAAATCTGTAGTAAAAGAGAATGCAACTCGAAAACAAGAACTTATACAATACGGAACTTACTTTTTGTGTGGAGATACTAGAAGAGCTATAAGAGACCAAGCAATATTTTTTGTATTATTAAACCTTGGTCTTAGAAATCAGGAAATCTGTGATCTCACTTTAAATCAACTTCATTCAAATTATTTTCACAAAGTAAAATGCAAAGGTAATTTCTATAGGGATGTAGAGATTCCTATTAATACTTATAATTATATTAAATTGTATATTGAGACAGAGAGAAAAGAAGATGAAAACCTTTTCATAAATAAATCTCCACTATTTCTAATACATACAAATGGAAAAAGTATTAGTAATTCTGGAAAAGTGAACCCGTTATATTTAAATACGATTATTAAACGGATTAAGCAAGATTCATACGAAAGATATCCTGAATTAAAAAATTTACTTTTAACTTCAATGGTATTTCGTCACTCATTGGCTTTGAATATTGCGAACTCAACAGAAAAAAACACTCAGCATTTAATCGATTCAATATTGGGACATACTCCATGGCATAACTCAAGTCACTATACAATCCCATTTAGGGAAGATTGTATAAAAATAATAAATGAATTTGAGCAAAAGTGAACATGACTGCTAACTGGTCTGAGAAAACTATTTGGAGGAATGGGTTTTTTATCGAAGATGAAATGGAAAACAAATGACTATTAAAAATACATCTCAGAATAAATATGTATTCAGCTTCCTGGCTATCGGATTCACTTTTATCTCAGCCTATAACGGATACAATTTCTATAGGATTATCCTTGGCTTGTCAGTGGCGGTATTAATTACGGTTGTTTTTGAAGTAGGACGGATTGCCAGTTTGTTCAGATTGCTTAATTCCGGTAGAAGGAATAGTCCGCTTGCATTCATCATGTATATTATTATTGCATCGGTATGTACCTTTGCATCAATAAATTCATTTACAACTGATATTATTTCTAAAAGCAGGGAAGGTGATAAGTATTTTAATGAACAGATAAGCAATATAAAAGAGGCTTATTCCAAAAAGATAGAATCAGAGTTTGATCTTTTGAAAAGAGATATAAAATATCTGGAAAATAAGGTGGCAAAATATCACAAGAGTGATTATTGGAAGAGAAGATTATCACAGATAGTCAAAAACTATGACAAAAAAATCATGGAGCGTGACGAATTCATGAATACATTTCCGAAAGATCCTGACAAGTGGATCAAAGCTAACTCTCCTCTATTGAGAGTGAACCTGAAAGAAGAGCTTAAAACAGATAATGAATTGATCTCGGTTAAGATAGCTTTAAAAGAGATATGGGGACTGGAGAGTATTCAGGTGCAGAAACTGATAGGAATAGTTCTCACCATTGCAATTGAATTGTTAATTCTTTTGTTGGCTACTCTATCGGTCAAAATGGATAGTGAGAAGGAGATATTGGCTAACAGTGATCTGCTGAATTCAAACTTTGAACAAAGATCTGTGAATAAGTTCATTGAACTAAATAAGGAACACTTCAGAAAGACCGGGAAATTACTTCCGCAAAGTAAATTAAATATGAATCTAAGGCCTATCCGGTTGTTTTTAAATAATTATGATAACAAGTCACTGAGGGACATATTTCAGAGCTATTAGAAAAACTCAAATGGAAAGTTTATTTAACCAGAATCGTTTACTGACAGTGAAGGAGGTGGCAAAAATTCTGAATTCATCCACTTCAACGATCTATAAGCGGGTACATGAAGGTCAAATTCCCAGTGTAAAACTCTGGGTTGGGGGGTCTACCCGGGTTAGATTTGATCCGACAGTTATGAATAAATGGTTAGAGGAACGTTCCAGGGAAGTTGAGGTATTTGAACGGAGTAAGGTTGATATCAGTATTTCTCCTAAAAGATCAGGTAAAGAGAAAGTGGAAGAGTTCAATCAATATGTGGATGAACTTAGAGAAGCAATGTGAGGTGAAAACATGAGAGTATTTAAGAAAATTACAAATGGAGTTAAAAGTGAAAAGTGGTGGATCGATTATTCCATTAATGGTATTCGGTTCCGGAAAGCGATATCGACTAACAAGAGAGAAGCGGAGATGGTGTTGAATAAGTTGCAATCGAAGATTATCCATAACCAGTATGATTTACCCAATAACGAGAAGTATAACTTTGCCGATTTTTCGAAGAAGTATCTGAAGGATCATGCAATCCCGATGAAAGCAAAGAACAGTGTGAAAGCTGATATATTTCACCTGAAGCATCTGATGGAATATTTTGGTGAATTCAATCTGGATGAGATCAATGATTATCATTATGAACAATACAGAAACATGAGGCTTGGACAAAAGGTAAAGAGAGGAAACAAAATGACCTCTCCAACGACCATCAATAGGGAAGGGGCACTGCTTAGATCGATTCTAAACAAAGCTGTTCATTGGGATTATTTGAATTTTAATCCTATCAAGAAGATGTCAATGTTCAAGGAACTACCAAAGGAAAGAATTCTGACTGAGGGCGAGATCGCAAGGCTGGTTGCTCATGCAGAAGGTGATCTTAAATATATGATCCTGATCGCATTGAACACCGGGATGAGGAGAGGGGAGATCTTTCATCTGAAAACCTCCCTGATCAACCTGAGAGAAGGATTTCTTACAATTGAAGCCATAACCTCGAAAACAAGAAGAACAAGGGATATCGAGCTAAATGATTCATTAATGGACTTGTTCGGGATGCTGTTGCCCGAGAGAAGTAGGCAAGAGTATTTATTCGAAAGTCCAAAGACCGGAAAACCATATACAGATATCAAAAAGGGGTGGGCAACTCTGTTGAAAAAAGCAGACATCGAAAACCTCCGATTCCATGACCTTCGTCACATCTTTGCTACCTATGCAATCCTACGTGGAGGAGATCTGATCTCCTTACAAGATACACTTGGTCATACTCAAATTACTACCACACGTCGATACTCAAAAGCCATGAGAGAAGGCAAACGAAAACTGGTAAATGGATTCAATGTTCCAGATTCTGAACCAAATATCATTGAACTGGAAGAAAAGAAGAGTGGGTGACTATTACGAAGTTTTGTTTTGTTCTTCAAATATGATCTTAATAAAAAAATGTTTGAAGGAATTACTTTTTAGAGTTTGCTTTAGAATTCAATCATTTTTTTTTCAAGTTCATCTATTTCACTTTTAAAGAGTAATAATAAATTTGCTTGACCATTACTTATTTCACCAAAGAGTTTTGTGATTGTTTCGGTGGGGTTCTTTGTAATTTGGGAATAAGCACTTTCAATTTTACTGTTAAGTGAGTTAATAGCAGCAGTAGAATTCTTAGAGATATAAAGATTTAAGTA
>CAYNUG010000131.1:4097-6158 GCA_964400545.1 uncultured Clostridia bacterium
ATCCAATGCATATGTGTAATTTTGAATAAGTGTTAGAACAGTTTTTTTTGTATGTAAAGAAGGTTGATGGAGTATATTACTATTATTTGTAATAAAACTTGATAACTCTATTAGTATAGAATCGTAAGCTTTTTTTTTTACATCAATATTGTCCTTTATTTTATTTCTTTTTTCTCTTTTAGTTTCCTGATTTAATTGTTTTTTATTAATTATAAGGCCACCTAATACTCCAATTAGAGCACCAATAAGAGCACTTGAAGCTGATAAAATTGCAATCCAAATAGTTTGATTTTCCATCCTAAAGGATATCAAAGCAAAACTCTTTATTCAAATTTCAAAATGAAGGAATTCAATATCCCTGAAGCAGAACCAAATATTATTGAACTTGAAAAGAAGAGTGGGTAAGTATTCCAAATATATTTGAAATATTGACTAAAAAAATAGAATTATTGAAATTTTCTTAATAATTTTCCTTTTAGACCCCCCAATGATTAAGTAGGAATAGAAAGAAAAAGAAAGTTGGAAAATGGATTCAATATTACCGATACAGAGCCAAATGTCATTGAATTAAAAACTTCGAATAATAGATGAAATTCAATTTAACAAATTGATAAATTCATTATGATATATTGCATCCAAGAATATCCTAAAGGTGATATATTTTCTAAATATTAGTGACTTCGAATCATGATTCTTCTTCTTTATTTGACTCCAAATCCTCAGGCTTTTTAAATGGGAATTCATCGATCCTCAAGAGTTTTCTTACATCTCTAACAACTTCAATCATTATATTTGGAGTTAATCCTTCCGGATCAGGGAAACTAATACGTTTTAGAATTTTATTTTTTATAGGTGATAAAGCTTTTAAAGGGAAAATAAATTGATTCTTGTAAAACAAACGAAAGAATGCATTTTCTTCGGCATTTCTTACTTTTTCTGGAATTTCTTTCCGCAAATTCATCATATGCTTTTCTGCATATTCCTCCAACATCAAATAAAAATCTAATTGCCTTTGATAAAGGTGTTGGTCATACATTGCCGTTCTCTCTTTTCTTGCATGTTTAGATTGACTCTTTAGAGCTATATAAGAAATTACTATCGCAATAAAAGCTATAAAGATTGTTATAATTTGATAAATGTCAAATGAGTTACTAGGAGTGTTCACAACATCAAGTATAACTTTTGGATTCATCTTTACTCTCTAATAAAATTATATCAAACCTGTATATCCTTGACAAATAGAAGAGTGATCCCGAGAGCAAAGACAAGATTGAAAATCTGGTTAAATATGTAAAACGTAACTTTCTTAGCATAAGAGATTTTACAAACACCACAGAGGCAAATACAAGTGTTTTGGATTGGTTGAAAAGGCGTGCCAATGGAAAAATATCCCAGGCGACCATGCAGATACCGGAGGTTTTGATAAAAAATGAGAGAGAGCATCTTCACTCTTTAGAAAACTCGATATTCAGAAAAGTCTCTTTGGTGGGCAGAGAGGAAAGAACTGTTTATGAGAAGGACTGCATCTCTGTAAATGCCTGTAGTTATCAGTTGCCTCCCAGATACAGAAATAAGACAGTTGAAGTTTATACGACAAGATATAAGTTATTTATATTCGATATCTATAGCGGAAAAGAGATCGTTGAATATGATCTTTCACCCATACCCGGTAAAACTATTTCCAGGCGTGAGTATAAGCGTGAAAATGAGACAACACTTGAAGAGTTAAAAGCCCGTGTATCCGGAATGTTTGATATGGATAACTGGAAACATTTTACAGAGAAAAACTTCAGATCTTTCCCCCGGTATATCCGTGATCAGTGTATGGAGGCCAAAAAGCATTTTAAAGTTAATGATATTAATAAACAGATTTTAGATGCATCTCTTGACTACTGTCTAAAGAATAATACTCCGAGCTTCTCTAACCTTAATGATACATATATCTATTTTAAACGTGAGCAGGAAAGAGACGACCTGAAGGCCCACACTCCTGTTTTAGGTTGTCAGGGTAGCCATGAGCCATTGAATGTTGCCAGAAGAGATCTGTCTGTGTATAAGAAA
>CAYNUG010000132.1:0-6123 GCA_964400545.1 uncultured Clostridia bacterium
CTAATGAATGAGATCCTTGTAACAGCTTTCGATTCGGAAGAAAATTCTCTTTCTGTTCCGAAGGCTCAGAATATAATCTCAGAACTGGAAATAAAGGAAAAAATATCTGAAAATCTTGTTGAAACTCTAGCCAATTCACCAGGTGTTCATTTTATTGGTAGTGGAGGATTCATGGCCACTCCGAGTATCAGAGGGTCAGCAAGAAGAAGGGTGCTCCTCCTTGTGGACGGGGTCAGAATTACAGGAGACCGGAGAGCTGGTAACTCCGGATCCTTCATTTCACCTGAACTGATAAAACAGATAGAGATCGTAAGATCATCTTCTTCTGTAGTTTACGGATCGGATGCGATAGGCGGTGTCATTCAGATTATAACCGCTCCTGATCCCGAAAGAATTAACTCTAACAGATCCTTCAATTTCTCATTAAACAGCTTCAGTTCCCGCATATCATCCGGATTTTCTCTTGTCCAGAAAAAAGGAAAAATTTTAGTAAACACAGGATTCCAATATTCAAGATCAGGAAATTATACTTCTCCCGAACATGAGATCTACAATTCGGGATTCACAAATGTATCGGGCGTATTCAATCTTACATATTCTGATAAAAAAAGAATTATATCTGTCAAATACATTGGGGGCTCGGGAACAGATATAGGTAAACCCGACAGAGAAAACGACCCGGACATATTCTCATCTGTTAAAGAGAACACAAACCATATATTTGTTCTTAAATATCAAAGAAACGGATTCCTTAAAAATAGCGATCTCAAAATAAATCTTTTCTTGAATCCAACAGTTTATACACTTGAAAAAGGAGACCTAAAAAACAACACTTTGAAAAATTCCGATACAAGGGCTTTGAATTCAGGATTTTCAGTGAAACTTATAAAAAAGATCTCCGGAAATTTCAAACTGACATCAGGAGTAGATCTTTATAAGCGAAATAACCTTGATATCGTTAATTGGGAAGATCAGGAAGTAAGATCACCTCTTCTTAACGGAAGAAGGAATGACCTCGGAATTTTCATATCTGCAAATATTGACAACGTTATCGGTCTGAACCTTCGTGGAGGGATAAGATATACATTTACCAAATCCAGTGCTCTGTCTGATAATGTCCTGAAAAACCGTGTGTCGGACGCTCCCAGTTTATACTTCGGTCTGGTAAAAGAATTTTCAAGAACGATCTCATTTTTTTTCAATGCGGGAACATCTTTTAGAAATCCTTCTCTTACAGAATCCTACTATACTGGTATTACAGGTCGTAAATACGTTACAGGTAATCCCGATCTGGAAGCGGAGAAAGGCCTAAATATTGATGCCGGGATCAAAATACATTCAGGCAATCTTTTTATCGGAATGTATTATTTTGTTAATTCTATAGAAGACATGATAGAAAGATATCGGGACAATGAAGGAAATTACAGTTATGCAAACATAGAGTCAGGGAAAATAAACGGGGGCGAAACCGAATTACAATGGTTCCCGTTAAAAAATCTCGAACTTTTTGGACATTTTAATTATTACCATGGAAGAAGTTCCAAAACCGGGGACTTTCTCAATGACATCCCTTCTGCAAAACTTTTCGCGGGAGGAAAGATCAATCTCGAAAGATCGTGGATTGAACTTAACTATCTCCACTCATTTTACAAATCAGATCCCGGTCCGTCAGAAATTGAAAATAGAAGATATAATCTTATTACACTTAAATGTGGTTATTACTTCTCATCAAAGCTATTCACGTATTTAAAAGTTTCCAATCTATTGAATAGGATTTATTATCCTAACCCAGATCCGGATATTCCTGAAGGAGACAGAGCCAGCCTGTCTGCAGGATTCAATTTTTTTCTTTAAAAAATATGGGGACGACCCCCGGAAAGCTAATTTTAATTATTAAAAAGACCCGAAATGTCGCCTACCCCCTTAAAATAGACGGCATTTCGGATAAAAAAATAAGAAGGAGCATAAAAAATATATTCTTTATACTTACTGGAGTCACTTAATTTAAATTTCTTCATTTATATACTCATAATGCAAGTTGTTTGCCAAGCATTTTCAATAAACGAACTATCGATAATAATATATGATACTCCCTATATAACTTGTTTTTTCCATAATATAAAAAATCAGTAAAATTAAAACAGAGAATTTCTTACAATATGTAAAGATTACACTTTGTTCAGCTTGACAAAAATATGTTGACATCGTCTGATTGTTCATTTAAAATCATTAAATGTTATATCTTCTCTATCACCGGAGTGGATTTATTAAAAAATTCCCCCTGACAAAAAAAGTTATCCTCCTCGGAAGATCCTCTGGAAATGATATGAATATCAATGAATCGTTCATTTCACAAAAGCATGCCAGGATCGAGGTTCATGACACGTATATAGTAATAACTGACCTCGGTTCTACAAATGGTATTTTTATTGAGACAGAGAGGATAGAAAAAGCCAGGATCGAGATCAACAAAAATTTCAGGATCGGTCATTCGATCTTCTTTTTAAAAGAAGGTAATTCGAGTGATTTCGCTCTTTCACCTGAAGTATATACCGGGACAAAAAAAAGGACCCGGATCGATCTTGCAAAAGGTGACAAAACACTCAATTCTATCAATCTCCTGTATACAGAACCTCTTATTGAGATGCTTCAGATTGGATATAGTCTGGAAGAATTGGGAGATATTTTCAAACCCGCCGGAATACTTTTTGATGATTCCCTTAAAGAAGGATGCCTTGTCCTCATCTCTAACGAGAATGATACGAACGTAATTGATTCCAAATGGAATTATGATAAAAGTATTTATCCTGCCATATTTGATGTACTCCAGATAAAAGATGTGTTTCAGAACCCGAGATTAAATCACAGAATTCAGGAAAAATTCGTTTTTTGCTCTTTTCCTTTTATCTTAAGCACAAAAAAAATGCTCCTTATTTATCTTCTGAAATCTAAAAAAAAGATTTCCGAAGAGAAAATTGAATTTCTTACTAATCTTTCTGTAGAGATATCTATTATTGACTCCCTTATTGAACAGATCAATATTCCACCCAGGGATGAAGGACGTGACGTACCGGATATCATCACAAATAATCAACTTTTCCTTAATATGTTATCAAAATCCAGGAAGATAGCTATAACTGACCTCTTTGTTATCATTCAGGGAGAAACCGGTACCGGAAAAGAACTTATCGCCAAGCTCATACACGCTCACTCACAAAGATATAAAAAAGAATTCGTTGCTTTGAACTGTGCAGCGATCCCGGAGAATCTGATGGAAGACGAGCTCTTTGGACACGAAAAGGGTGCATTCACTGATGCTATAGCATTGAAAAGGGGGAAACTGGAAGTTTCTTCAGGAGGTACACTTGTTCTTGATGAGATCGGAGATATGCCTTTGAGCCTTCAAAAAAAACTCCTTAGAGCAATTCAGGAAGAACAATTCTACAGAATCGGAGGCAACGTACCGATCAAAGTTAACCTCAGAATAATCTGTCTGACCCATAAAAACATTTCCGAACTGGTTGAGAAGAAAATATTCAGGGAAGATCTCTATTACAGATTAAACCATGTCTCCCTGAATCTTATTCCTCTTCGTGACAGAAAAGATGATATTCTCCCTCTTATTAATTATTTTGTTAAAATATTTTCCAAAAAGAACGATATTATTATCGGAGGATTTACAAAAGATGCTATTAAAGCTTTAGAATATTATGATTGGCCGGGAAATATCAGAGAATTGAAAAATGAGATAAATAAGATAATCTCTCTTTCCGAGAATGATGATATTGTTGATATTTCACATTTAAAGGATGAGATAATCGGTAGAGCCGGTCATTCTTCAGGAAAGAAGAACCCCGTTGATAAACATTCTGAAAAAAAGAAAATTGAGGAACTCCTCGTTAAGCATAAATGGAATAAAACCCTTGTCGCTGCGAACATGAGGATCAGCAGAACAGCATTATACGATAAACTGAAAAAATATAAGCTGAACTAGATTTTTTTAACAATTACAAGTTGACTTTTCACACCGCTTTTTCTAAACTTGAAATGGAGTCATGAATTGTTCAAAAAAATCTTAATCGCAAACAGAGGTGAAGTTGCAGAAAGAATAATCAGGGCATGCCATGACTTGAATATCGAACCTGTCCCCGTATATTCAGAAGCTGATTCAAATTTACCCTATCTTGGACAGGTAGACAACAAAATTTGCATAGGTCCGGGAAAAAGCAGCTTGAGTTATCTCAATAGAGAGGCCATCCTTCAGGCAGCGATCAACACTGAGTCCCAAGCCGTACATCCGGGTTATGGATTCCTTGCCGAAGATGAGTTGTTCGCCAGAATGTGTTTTCAGCAAAATCTTACGTTTATAGGTCCTGATTCAAATTCAATTGCTCTGATGGGGAACAAATCTAAGGCAAAAGAAACTTTTGAGAATGCTGGATTGGAAGTTATTCCCGGATCTTCGGGGAACCTGCCTTCGCTTGAAAAAGCAATTGAGATAGCAGAAGATATCGGATATCCGATAATGCTGAAAGCCACCTCTGGTGGTGGTGGAAAAGGGATCAGGATCTGTAATGATGCCAATGAGCTCAAGAATAATTTTCTTATTGCAAAAGCTGAATCTGAAAAATCCTTTGGAAGTTCGGCCATTTATCTTGAAAAACTTATCAGATCTGCAAAACATATTGAATTTCAAATCATCGGAGACACATATGGTAATTTAATCCATCTGGGAGACAGAGAGTGTTCAATCCAGAGAAACAATCAGAAGCTTGTTGAAGAATCGCCATCCCCTTCTCTGCAAGAAGACATTCGAAAAGCCAAGGGGATCGAAATAATAAATTCTCTTAAACAGGTAGGATATATAAACGCAGGAACTTTGGAATTTCTTATGGATGATAAGAATAATTTGTATTTTATGGAAATGAACACAAGGCTTCAGGTTGAACATTCCGTAACGGAGATGGTTACAGGGATCGATATGGTTAAAGAACAGATAAAAGTAGCACTAAACAGAAAATTATCCATTAATCAAAAAGACCTGAAACTCAGTGGCCATTCAATAGAATGCAGGATCAACGCTGAAGATCCGGAGAACAACTTTCTCCCCTCCCCCGGACTAATAACAGAATTCAAACCGGACTTTAGCTCAGGACCCGGCAAAGTAAGGATCGACACCCATATTAAAGGACAATATGAGGTTCCTGTATTTTATGATTCTCTGATCGCCAAGGTTATTACTCATGGTAAGGATAGAATGGAAGCAATCGATACAATGCAAAACACATTGAGAAATTTTAGGATAAAAGGTGTGAAAACTACAATTCCTGTTCACCTTGAGATCCTTAATTCCGAAATTTTCAGAAGTGGAAATTACAACAATATGAGCTTGAAGGAAATTCTCGGAGATCAAAATGGCTAAAATCATTCTTAAGCAGATCGGTGACCCTTTAGAAAAATTTATGGACACATCAGTTTATAAAAAAAATCTGGAATCAATGCAGAAACTTAATTCAAAATATGATTCGATCCTAAAAGAAATAAGTACAGGCTGGGGAGAAAAATATATTGATAGAGTACATAAAAAAAACAAAATGACTGCATGGGAAAGAATTGAATTTTTAAAAGACAAAGATTCTATGGTCTTTCCCATCGGAAGTTTTGTTAATTATGGGAAAAAATTCGGTGATCCGGGATCGGAAAAAATTTCTCCCGGTGCCGGAGTTATCACTGTTTTCATTAAAGTTTCCGGATTATACATTATGGTAATAGCTAATGACAATACGGTGGCCTCCGGATCTTGGTGGCCAAGAACACCTGAAAAGATACAACGGGCACAGGAAATCTCACTACGGTTGAGAATCCCCGTGGTATATCTGATAGATTCAAGCGGATTGTTTCTTCCGGAACAATCTAACACATTCCCCGGGAAATCCGGGGCAGGTCACATTTTCAAAATGAACAGCAAACTTAGTGATGCTCAAGTCCCGCAAATCGCCGGGGTATTCGGGGATTGTATAGCCGGGGGCGGATATATGCCAATAATAAGCGACATTGTTTATATGACAGAACAGGCTTATATGGTAATCGCAGGTGCTGCTCTTATAAAAGGTGCAAAGAGTC
>CAYNUG010000133.1:0-5917 GCA_964400545.1 uncultured Clostridia bacterium
GTGAGAATAAGGGCAGACAGACACACACCGGCCGCAATCGGTACCGACCTTACACCAGTATGTAAAACATTTCTCCTGATCTATCTGCCATCTGAGAACTCCGTTGATCAGTTTTCTTGATTCATGAGAAATTGCTTTTGACGGACAGACAACAGCACATTTTTTACATACTTCACAGAATTCTGCTACAGTAGGATCAAAATTTCTGTCATCAACTTTTATGGGCATATCAGTTGTCACAACTGAAATTCGCACACGAGGTCCCAGTTTCGGAGTTATCAACAACCCCATTCTTCCAATCTCCCCCAATCCTGCATCTCTTGCAACCAGGGGACAGACAACCTTATAAAAACCATCAATATGTGCCTGTGCCTTATACCCGAGATTTCTGATCATTTTTGCAGTCTGAACAGCAATGTCAGCAGCATGCTGATAACACCTTGCTGATTCCATAACAGAAGGAGCATCAGGTCCCATTCCAATCATCTGATGATCCATCTCGACTGTAAAAGCCACTGCATACTCATGACCGTCACGGGAATAACTCTTATTATATCTTTCTCGCCTTCCGCCAACACTGTAAAGGTGATAATCTTTAAGTTCAGTTACTCCGACCGAGTGGGCCCCCATATTTAAAGCATTCATTTTAATAAAAACTGAAATATCCTCACTGTCAACAATAGTCTTTTTTTCTGACGGCGTTCCATCTGCACCCTCCCTGAGCACCTCGCATACATCAAAATATGCATCAGAAGCAGCAAAGATCACGGGATCGGCATATAATGCTTCTCCGGACAATAGCCCCGGAAGTTTTCGAAACTCTGAATCAGTTTTTAATTTTTCGGGATTTTTTAAATAGAACTCATCGAATAACTTTGTCTTCTCCTTCAATTCATTCCTGGAGAACATGGTCAATCTCTCATCTATCCTGCCCACAGGACTGACATTGGAAAATTTTGCAAACCCCTTGAAAGGGATCAATATTAACATCAGTATCAGAATTGTAGCTATGGAAACTCCCCATGCAATAAAAGGCTGAAACCTGTGTTCTACCAAAGCTATAAGGAGAAACGGCAGCGGTACAGTAATGGAAAAAACAAATGCTCTTAAAGATGCTTTGAGTTCTTTTTCACGCCATGATAAGAAGGAGATAAATAGAAGAACAGAGAATATCATTGCTGCCGTTATGATCAGCACAACATTCGGAAAACCCTTTGCAAAAAGAAAATTGTTCATAATGCAATTCTATCAGAAACATGATCCATGGTCACGCACGGGAACAAACTGTTCTTCCCTTTGTGAAATATGAAAAAATACCGGAAAAATACATTGACAAGTAAATTTCGCGGTAATATAATGCTGAACTCAAGGAGAGCAAGACGTGATTGATATCTTTTCTGTAATAAGAAAAAAGATAGTTGAAAGGAAAAAAAGTTTTCTTTTCCTAATTCTTATTCCATTTTTATTCATCTCGCTCTTTTCTCCTTTTTTACACAACCACTCATTTCTCGAACCGGAAACTCCCGATTGCCCCATGTTCATTTTTTCCATACACGGAATCATCGCTCCGGGGCTGGTCTTTATCCTTGCGATCATTCTTCTCCGCTTGTACGTACTTCACATGTCTCCGGACACTTTTGTAAAAAGTTCTTTTTTATCAACTCATTTCAACAAGGGTCCTCCCCACCTCCTCTAAACACAGAACACTAAAATTTAAAGGAGGATATTTATGAAGAATATCTATATTTTTACAATACTATTATTTTCAATTTTTTCAATGATCCTGATACCTGCGGAAGCGAGAGAAGGATCTGATGGCAGTGGATCAGACGGTTTAAAACTGGAAGGATTATACGAAAAAGGGAACACATACAGTAACCCTTTTTCCCAGACAAAATATGTACCGGGCATTTCGTTTATCATGGATTTTTCTTACAACAGGATAGCAGACGATCTTGACACAAGTTCGGTACTTAATATTCCCGGATTTATTCCCGGTGCAAATGCAGCAGGAGGAGAAGGATCGATCATGAACGGCAATAACGGATTCAACCTGAATTATGGTGAACTCGCTCTTTTTGCCGCAGTCGATCCTTATTTTGACCTTTTCACCGCATTGGGACTCGGTGAACATTCTTTCGGGATCGAAGAGTTATACATAAACAGCCGGAAGTTCCCCGGAGGTTTCAGGTTAAAACTCGGAAAGTTCAAAAGCAGTTTCGGAAGGATAAATTCTCAGCACGCTCACCAGTGGGACTTTATGGATATTCCACTCGGTTATCGGGTTTTCTTCGGCAAAGAGGGATTGATCGAAAAAGGCGTTCAACTGAACTGGGTCGCTCCCCTTGATTTTTATCTTGCACTCGGAGTGGAATCTCTTCAAGGGCAAAATGAGATCAGTTTCGGAGCAGACAGCTTCTCTATCCCGGGCAAGAATGATCAGGATGATCTTTCAGTTAAAGGATCTGTTTTACCTTCTCTGTGGACAGTTTTTGCAAAATCTTCATTTGATATCGGTGATCTCGTTATTCTCTCAGGAGTATCATACGCTACGGGAAGCAGCCGGGCAAATACCATCGATGGATATGACGGAGAAGCTTTTTCAGGAACATCAAAAATTCTGGGATTCGATCTTACCTTAAAATATCTGTTGGACTCCTACAGGTATATCTCACTTACATCAGAATATATTACCAGAAATATGGAAGGTATTAATTATACTTATGGAGAAGAACAGGATCTTTTGAAAAACAACCTTTCAAAAAAGCAGTCCGGTTTTTATACTCAGATCGTATACCGGTTTAAAAGGCTGTGGCGTGCGGCTGCAAGATTTGATTTTCTCGGGAAGAATAAGATTATCAACAATAATGTCCCGGAAGATTACCCGGAAGACCTCAAAAGATTCAGTTTTATGTTTGACTACAGCCCGACAGAATTCACAAGGATCAGGCTCCAATATAACCACAATCGCTATATATATGACGGAGAAAAACTCTTGAAACCAAACGAGCTTATCATTCAGTTTAATATTGCGATAGGCGCTCATGGGGCACACCCGTTTTAAACTAAGGAGAAAAATTATGAATAAAACAAAACTTATATTAGCATCAGCGATCATCTTTATGATGATATTCAGCCCTGCCGTTTTCGGAAAACTTAAAGTTGTTACATCCTACAGATACATTTCAGACGTTGCCGGAAGGATCGGAGGAGATGAGATCTCCGCGATCGCTCTTTCCAAGGGATCAAGGGATCCCCATTTTATAACCCCGAAACCTTCTTTCATTTCAAAGATGAGAAGGGCGGACCTGCTTATCATTAACGGAGGTCAACTCGAGATAGGATGGATCCCTCCGATCTTAAGGAAAGCAAATAATCCCAAGATAGTTCCGGGAAGTGAAGGCTTTCTTGACCTGTTCTCATTCATAAGACCCATTGAAGTACCAACAGATGTTTCAAGAGCTCAGGGAGATATCCACCCGGATGGTAACCCCCATTTCGCGTTGAACCCTGACAATATTGCTCTGATAGCAAAAGCTATCAAAAACAAACTCGCAGAACTTCTGCCGGAAAAGAACAAATATTTTGAAGATAATCTAAACAATTTTCTGAAAAAATGGGAAGAAAGATCAAAATATTGGGAAGAAGAACTGAAAAAATTCTCAGGAAAGAACATTATCCAATACCATAAGAACTTTGACTATTTTATTGAAAAATATAATTTAAATGAACTCGGGACCCTCGAACCGGTTCCAGGTATCCCTCCCACATCGAAACAGATAGAAAAGATAATTACTCTCGTGAAGAACAGAGGGGGATCATTCCTTCTTCACGATGTCTATCACAACCAGAAAGCCTCAAAGTATGTTGCAAAAAGATGTAAAATAAAAATGGTAATTCTCCCTCATGATGTCGGTTCCGTTCCGGGAGCAAAGGATATCTTTTCCCTCTTCGATGAGATCGTCAGAAGGTTATCCGAATGATAGATATTCTTGCCTCTGCATTCTTCCTTTCAGTTGTTCTGCTCGGTATCCACTCCTACTTTGGGCTGGAGATAATCAAAAGAGGAATAATATTTACAGATCTTGCAATAGGGCAGATGGCCGCACTTGGTGCGGCCGTCTCTATCCTCTTCTTTCACGGGGAACAGATGTATCTGATATCTCTGTGTTTTGCACTCGGTGCAGGTCTTCTCAATTCCATCGCATTTAAGAGAGTTGAACATCCCGAAGCATTTATAGGGTTGATGTATGCTCTCGGTGTATCCGGGGTATTCATCCTCCTCTCAAAATCCCCCCACGGAACCGAAGAATTTCAGAATCTGATGGCAGCTGACATCCTGTTCACTCCGTTCAGTGAAGTGTTAAGAACTGCGATCCTTTACTCTTTCCTCGGCATATTCATCTACTTTGTTCTTCACAAAACAAAAGGGACGTTAAAAGATATACTGTTCTTCACAACTTTTGCAGTTACAGTCACAAGTTCGGTGAAACTTGCGGGCGTTTTTGTCATATTCGCCCTTCTTATCGGACCGGCGCTTATCGCACTTCGCAGCGGAACAAAAAAACTTGTCCTCACTTCGTGGATCATCGGGATTATAGTAAATCTAATTGCAATAACCATATCATTTCAATTTGATTTCCCGACAGGTTATACAATAGTTTTCTTCCATGCATTTGTTACGATGGCAGCAGTTTTGATAATGAAAAAGAAACAACCGGGCTGACATATCTTTTTCTTAGGACCGAAGATCCTGCTTCGACAGAAACGATCTGCGATCCATTTTTGTGTTGACTTTTCTGTTTAAGATCCTCAACTGGAGCATGAAGAATTTCAGGGGCTTAAAATCTATTTCAGGAATTTCGAAGCGATCCTGAAAGTTTTATTGAATGCCGCATCCACCTCTTTTTCGATGTTCCAGTTGATCGGGAACGGAATAACATGATCATGGGGATAATCAAAATCCATCACCTTTACCTTGATCGGAATATTCCTCTCTTCCCCTTTGAGCGTATTGATCATTTCGAACGGAGGGATAACTTCATCTTTCTTTAACCCGAGAGCAAATATCCTTTTAGATAATTTCCTGAACTTATCTTCACGAAACTCTTTCATCTTCCTGTAATCGAGCATTGATCTGAACACTTCACCCTCCATATGCCCATTATCAAAATAGTGCTTTAATCGCTCATCTTTTCTGATCTCCTCACCCAGATAATCAATGAAAAATGTATATACCGAAACATTTGTCTCGCTGTCCAGAATATATTTGGAAACCGGGGAAGTTCTGGTCAAAACAGGACCTCCGCAGAAGTTAAATAATTTTGAATCCTTAAAGAATCCTGAAGTATCGGCCATAAGAAGTATCTCAGCAAGAAAAGATCCGATAGAATATGCGAACATATCAATTTTTGCATCTGATTCAATAAAATTATACTCTCCACTTCTGACAGAATTTATCAGTTGGATCACATCATAGTAAGATTGAAGACCTGACCACATGAAGCGTAGGGGATCAAGCTGAAGCCTTGTGTTGATCGCCGCATTTGCTATGGAGGACTTGAGGGTCCTCGGGAATAACTTTTTCTTCTCTTCCACTACTTTACGCATTGCGCGGGGATCACTCCATTCAGCAGGAGCTCTGTTCATATGAAAAGCGATGGGGAACATAATGACCGCCTTTCCGGTATTCTTCATAAGTTTATGCGCCCAGGGGAGATATTTATCCCAGGATTTTTCATTTAATCCATGGAATAAGATTATTACCTTTTTAGCCTTTTTACTTCCGGCTCTTTTCATAACAGGGAAACTGAAGAACCTGTTCTCTTTTATCATCGAATCTTTAACACCAACAAGATTTTGAATGGATTGGTCCAGATCTTTTTCCTTAAACGGAAGAGTGGGTGAGAAAAAGATC